>NZ_JADBRF010000023.1:0-81268 GCF_014930485.1 Enterobacter cloacae complex sp. P47BA
TTCAGTCGGTTAGAATACCTGCCTGTCACGCAGGGGGTCGCGGGTTCGAGTCCCGTCCGTTCCGCCACTTATTAAGACATTAAGCCTGCCAGTAATGGCAGGCTTAATGGCAAAAAACTTTAGGGGCGTAGCTCAGTTGGTAGAGCACCGGTCTCCAAAACCGGGTGTCGCGAGTTCGAGTCTCTCCGCCCCTGCCATATAGAATCCTTTGCTTCGGCAAAGGATTTTTTTTGCCTGAAACCCGGTGAAATTTCACCATTCTTAAATGCAGCCAGCGTCCCTGCTGGCCTCAGCCTCAATCCATTACATTGATTTTTAATAGATCTTTTATTTGCGATTGCTTGTCGCTATTTTGCAGCCAAATCGCATACAGCGGCCGCGAAAGGGTGGTGGAATCCACCACGGTATGCAGTCCAGGCTTGGTGTCTGCCCAACGGACTGGTAACCAGGTGCAACCCTTCAGCAAGGGGAGTTGCTGACAGGCAATCTCGGCAGAACTGGTTGTTAACTGTGGAACATCATCAGGTGCGATCAATCCCGTCTCATGTTGCTGAAAATCAGGTCCCCACTCCAGCCGCAAATAGGTCAGGTCTGCTTTCATCTTTGAGGGTTCAGAAGCATAAAGAGCCAGACCGAACTGTCCAACAATCTGGCTGCTAAATTCGTCCATCTTGGGGGCTTCTGTAGTGATCAGCAGATCCAACTGACGCTCATGAAGTTGCTTAACCAGCGACTGACGTTGCGCAATTCTGGCTTCAAATTGTAAATGGCCATGGGAGTGATATAGCCGGGTAAGCCACTGACTGAGCATGCATTCCCACAGAGATGCGCTGGCCCCTATCGAGAACTCGTTGTGCCTCGACGTATGCGCAACCTCTTTGCGCGCTGCCTGCCAGGTATTCATCAATGTCTCCGCATACGGAAGCAGTTTTTCACCGGCAGGCGTGAGGCGGATATTGTTGCGATGGCGGGTAAAAAGATTCACACCCAGTTGATTTTCCAGCTGTCGAATACGAAAACTGACTGCTGACTGCGTCAGGTAAAGGGCTTCAGCGGCTCGCCCGAAGTGACGCGTTCTACTCACTTCAAGGAAAGTTTTTAGCAATTCCGTATCCACATCTTTCTCCGCAAAATAATTTGTCGTTATGATTTAAATGTTTTGTTTTACACTCTGTCAAGCGTAACTAATACTCCGCGCCATAAATAGCTCGGCCAAAGAATTAGGAGCGTGTAGGATGGCGGAAAGCTTTACGACGACTAATCGTTTTTTCGACAATAAACATTATCCGCGCGGGTTCTCTCGTCACGGCGATTTCACCATCAAAGAGGCGCAGCTGCTTGAGCGTCATGGTTATGCCTTTAACGAGCTGGATCTGGGTAAACGTGAGCCTGCAACTGAAGATGAAAAACAGTTTGTCTCAGTGTGCCGTGGTGAGCGTGAGCCGCAGTCTGAAGCGGAACGTGTATGGATCAAGTACATGGCTCGCATTAAGCGTCCAAAACGTTTCCATACGCTGTCTGGCGGTAAACCGCAGATGGAAGGTGCAGAAGACTACACCGAGTCTGACGACTAATAAAAAAGGGGCTACGGCCCCTTTTTTATGCCAGTAACTTTTGCAGATGCAAAAGCAAACGATCAATCGCCCGATAGCTCAGCGCTTCCTGCAAGTGTATCCTCGCAATATCAGTACAGCCCTCCACGTCCGCAATGGTTCTGGCTACTTTTAACAAGCGCTGCCACGCACGTATGGAAAGCCCGAAGCGCGTCAACGTCTCCTCCAGCCAAGCCGCATCTTCAACGTTAAGAGAACAAAACTGTCGGATCCCTGCATTATCCAGTCGTGCATTCAGCCTGTTTTGACGGGCATACTGTCTCGCCTGTGCCGCGATAACCCGCTCGCGAACATGCGCGGAGCTTTCACCCAGTCTATCCGTCTGCCTGAGTAGGCCCGGCGGCGGAAGGGGGATTTCCAGTGATAAATCGAAACGGTCGAGAAACGGGCCAGACAGCTTTCCCAGATAGCGCAGCGTCTGCTCTGGCGTACAGCGGTTATGGTTGCCCTGATAATGCCCCGTCGGACTGGGGTTCATCGCCGCCACGAGCTGAAAACGGGCGGGATAGCTTATTTTGGCTCGCGTGCGTGAAATATGTATCTCACCGGATTCAATGGGCTCCCTCAGCGCATCCAGCACGCGGCGCTCAAACTCAGGCAGCTCATCGAGAAACAGAATGCCATTGTGTGCCAGCGAGATCTCACCCGGCCCCGGAATAGACCCACCACCGACCATTGCCGTCAGTGACGCGCTATGATGCGGGGAACGAAAGGGACGTCGACGCCACTGTTTGTGCAACGACGTCGAACCGATCAGGCTATAGATGGCGGCGCTTTCCAGCGCTTCATGGTTATTAAGCGGCGGGAGCAATCCGCTTAGCCTGCTTGCCAGCATGGTTTTGCCCGTACCCGGCGGGCCAATCAGCAGGAGATTGTGCCCACCCGCTGCCGTAATCTCCAGCGCCCGTTTCCCTTGCTCCTGTCCCATGATCTCGCTGAGGTCTTCTGGCGCATCCGCTATAGCCTCTTCGCACTCTTCCGGCTCGGACAGTTCATGGCGGCCTTCCAGCCAGGCGCACACTTCCTGAAGATGCCCGGCGACGAGACATCCCTTTTCTGCAATAAGACTCACTTCTGATGCGTTTTCATTGGCCACAACGATTTGCCGCCCTGCACGTATGGCTTCTAGCGCTCCCGATATCGCACCGGGAACGCCTCTCAGTGCGCCTGTGAGCGCGAGTTCACCCACGAACTCATACGAGCCTAGCCTGGTCGTATTAAGCTGCTCAGAAGCCGCGAGAAGCGCAATTGCGATAGGTAAATCGTATCGCCCACCCTCTTTGGGCAGGTCGGCGGGAGCAAGGTTGATGGTGATCTTCTTTGCGGGGAAGGTATAACCGCTGTTTATTATTGCGCTACGAACGCGGTCCCTGGCCTCTTTAACCGTGGTTTCAGGTAACCCGACAAGCGTGAGTCCGGGCAGCCCATTACTCAAATGAACCTCTACGGAAATCAGCGGTGCCTTCACCCCGAGAGCCGCACGTGTATAAACAACTGACAGTGACATTTGCACTACCTCCTGGTATGACTATGCCAGCGGCTATATCGTCCTTTTAGCGTCATTTTGCGAATTTACGGCACCTTTTCAGGATTTTTTATGCCGCATTCATGCCATTGCATAATCATGGAAGCCTTCTCGCAGAACGTGAAAAACCGCGTTTTGACGTTGTGGTCAGCAGTGAAAAAAATGAAAAATATTCATTTTCTATTTTCCTCATATAAAACAACGATTTTAAGAAATATGATTTGCTGGCTAATCAAATGAGCCATAAATAAATCTTGTGTTTGTTTTGAATTCTGTGATAACTCTTTAGGTATTCCTTCGAACAAGATGCAAAAAGAACTGAAAATGACAGCCCTTCTACGAGTGATTAGCCTGGTCGTGATTAGCGTGGTGGTGATTATTATCCCACCGTGCGGGGCTGCACTTGGACGAGGAAAGGCTTAGAAATCAAGCCTTAACGAACTAAGACCCCCGCACCGAAAGGTCCGGGGGTTTTTTTATGACTAAAAAACTTAAATGAGGAGCAGAGAATGACGACTAGCACAAAATTCTGTTTCTCCAGATTTATGACGGGGAACTAACTATGAATGGGGCACAATGGGTAGTACATGCGTTGCGCGCGCAGGGAGTCGAAACCGTATTCGGTTATCCGGGTGGCGCAATTATGCCGATTTACGATGCACTGTATGACGGCGGCGTGGAACACCTCTTGTGCCGACACGAGCAGGGCGCAGCGATGGCAGCCATTGGTTATGCCCGCGCGACAGGTAAAACCGGTGTATGCATGGCGACCTCAGGTCCGGGCGCAACGAACCTGATCACCGGCCTGGCTGACGCGCTGCTCGATTCAGTCCCTGTCGTGGCGATTACCGGTCAGGTGGCCTCTCCGTTCATCGGTACCGATGCCTTCCAGGAAGTAGACGTCCTCGGCTTATCGCTGGCCTGCACCAAGCACAGCTTCCTCGTTCAGTCCCTCGAAGAGCTCCCGCGCGTGATGGCCGAAGCGTTCGAGGTTGCCAGTTCTGGCCGTCCTGGCCCTGTTCTGGTGGATATCCCGAAAGATATCCAGGTTGCACTTGGCGATCTGGAGCCGCATTTCTCCACCGTGGAAAGCGACAATGCGTTTCCCCATGCAGAGGTTGAAGAGGCGCGTCAGATGATGGCGCAGGCGAAGCAGCCGATGCTGTACGTCGGCGGTGGGGTGGGTATGGCGCAGGCTGTTCCGGCGCTTCGCGCGTTCCTTGCAACCACGCAAATGCCCGCCACCTGCACCCTGAAAGGTCTGGGTGCGGTAGACGCGGACTACCCGTACTACCTCGGCATGCTGGGAATGCACGGCACTAAAGCGGCAAACCTGGCGGTGCAGGAGTGCGACTTGCTTATCGTCGCAGGCGCCCGTTTTGACGACCGCGTCACCGGCAAGCTGAATACCTTCGCGCCGAATGCCAAAGTGATCCATATGGATATCGACCCGGCGGAGATGAACAAACTGCGTCAGGCGCACGTGGCGTTGCAGGGCGATCTTAACGCGCTGTTACCGGCGCTGGAGCAGCCGCTGGATATCAACGCATGGCGTCAGCACACCGCAGACATGCGCGCTGAGCATGCCTGGCGTTACGATCACCCAGGCGATGCCATCTATGCGCCGCTGCTGTTGAAGCAGTTGTCCGACCGTAAACCCGCCGACAGCGTGGTGACGACCGATGTGGGCCAGCATCAGATGTGGTCAGCCCAGCATATGACCTACACCCGCCCGGAGAACTTCATCACCTCCAGCGGCTTAGGCACGATGGGCTTCGGCCTGCCGGCTGCCGTAGGCGCACAGGTGGCCCGCCCGAACGATACCGTGATCTGTATCTCCGGTGACGGCTCCTTCATGATGAACGTTCAGGAGCTCGGCACCGTGAAGCGCAAGCAGTTACCGCTGAAGATCGTGTTGCTCGATAACCAGCGTTTAGGGATGGTTCGCCAGTGGCAGCAGCTGTTCTTCCAGGAGCGTTACAGCGAGACAACCCTGACCGATAACCCCGATTTCCTCACCCTGGCCAGCGCCTTCGGCATTCCTGGCCAGCACATCACCCGTAAAGACCAGGTTGAAGCGGCACTCGACACCATGCTGTCAAGCGAAGGGCCATACCTGCTTCATGTCTCAATCGACGAGCTTGAGAACGTCTGGCCGTTGGTACCGCCCGGTGCCAGTAACTCACAAATGCTGGAGAAATTATCATGATGCAACATCAGGTCGCCGTGCAGGCTCGCTTCAACCCGGAAACGTTAGAACGCGTTTTGCGTGTGGTCCGCCACCGTGGTTTTCAGATTTGCTCTATGAATATGGAAACGGCCACCGACGCCCAGAACATCAGTATCGAATTAACCGTTGCCAGCCCGCGGCCGGTCGACTTACTGTTTAGTCAGTTATCAAAGCTGGTAGACGTTGCCCATGTTGCCATCTGCCAGAGCACAACCACATCACAACAAATCCGCGCTTGAGCGTGACAGGACGAAAAAATGACGACAAAAAAAGCTGATTACATTTGGTTCAATGGTGAGATGGTTCGCTGGGAAGACGCGAAAGTTCACGTGATGTCCCACGCGCTGCACTACGGTACCTCCGTGTTTGAAGGCATCCGTTGCTACGATTCTCACAAAGGGCCAGTGGTGTTCCGCCATCGCGAACACATGCAGCGTCTGCATGACTCAGCCAAAATTTATCGTTTCCCGGTCTCTCAAAGCGTTGATGAGCTGATGGAAGCCTGCCGCGAAGTGATTCGCCAGAACAAACTGACCAGCGCCTATATTCGCCCGCTGGTCTTCGTGGGCGACGTCGGCATGGGCGTGAACCCGCCAGCCGGTTACAACACCGATGTGATCATTGCCGCGTTCCCGTGGGGTGCCTACCTGGGCGCAGAAGCACTGGATCAGGGGATCGACGCAATGGTTTCTTCCTGGAACCGCGTGGCGCCAAACACCATCCCGACCGCCGCTAAAGCGGGCGGTAACTACCTCTCCTCACTGCTGGTCGGCAGCGAAGCGCGCCGCCACGGCTATCAGGAAGGCATCGCCCTCGACGTGAACGGCTACATTTCAGAAGGCGCGGGCGAAAACCTGTTTGAAGTAAAAGACGGCATACTGTTTACGCCGCCATTCACCTCGTCCGCGCTGCCGGGCATCACCCGTGATGCGATCATCAAGCTGGCGAAAGACCTTGGTATCGAAGTGCGCGAGCAGGTGCTGTCCCGCGAATCCCTCTACCTGGCAGACGAAGTGTTCATGTCCGGTACCGCGGCTGAAATCACGCCGGTTCGCAGCGTCGATGGTATTCAGGTGGGTGAAGGCCGCTGTGGTCCGGTGACCAAACGCATCCAGCAAGCCTTCTTCGGCCTCTTCACCGGCGAAACAGAAGACAAATACGGCTGGTTGGATCAGGTTAATCACTAAGTATAAATGTGGGACGGCACGCACCGTCCCATTAAATAGTCAGACGGGAGTCAATAAAGCATGCCTAAGTATCGTTCAGCCACCACCACCCACGGCCGTAACATGGCGGGTGCCCGCGCATTGTGGCGCGCCACCGGAATGACCGACGCCGATTTCGGCAAGCCGATTATCGCCGTGGTGAACTCCTTCACCCAGTTTGTACCGGGCCACGTGCATCTGCGCGATCTCGGTAAGCTGGTTGCCGAGCAAATCGAAGCCTCCGGCGGCGTGGCGAAAGAGTTCAACACCATTGCGGTGGATGACGGTATCGCAATGGGCCACGGGGGAATGCTCTATTCACTGCCGTCGCGCGAGCTGATCGCCGACTCGGTGGAGTATATGGTCAACGCCCACTGCGCCGATGCGATGGTCTGTATCTCCAACTGCGACAAAATCACCCCGGGGATGCTGATGGCCTCCCTGCGCCTGAACATTCCGGTGATCTTCGTCTCCGGCGGTCCGATGGAGGCGGGTAAAACCAAGCTCTCCGACAAAATCATCAAGCTCGACCTGGTCGATGCGATGATCCAGGGCGCAGACCCGAAAGTCTCTGACGAGCAGAGCGATCAGGTGGAACGCTCCGCGTGCCCGACCTGCGGCTCCTGTTCCGGCATGTTCACGGCCAACTCCATGAACTGCCTGACCGAAGCGCTGGGCCTTTCCCAGCCGGGCAACGGCTCGCTGCTGGCGACCCACGCCGACCGTAAGCAGCTGTTCCTCAACGCCGGTAAACGTATCGTTGAGCTGACCAAACGCTACTACGAGCAGGACGATGCCAGCGCGCTGCCGCGCAATATCGCCAGTAAAGCGGCGTTCGAAAACGCCATGACGCTGGATATCGCCATGGGCGGCTCCACTAACACCGTTCTGCACCTGCTGGCCGCCGCGCAGGAAGCCGAAATCGACTTCACCATGAGCGACATCGATAAGCTCTCCCGCAAAGTGCCGCAACTGTGTAAAGTCGCGCCGAGTACCCAGAAGTACCACATGGAAGACGTGCACCGTGCAGGTGGCGTCATAGGTATTCTGGGCGAGCTGGATCGCGCCGGGCTGCTGAACCGCGACGTGAAAAACGTCCTCGGCCTGACGCTGCCGGAATCGCTGGACCAGTACGACGTGATGCTGACCAAAGACGACGCGGTGAAAAAGATGTTCCGCGCCGGTCCGGCCGGTATTCGCACCACCCAGGCGTTCTCGCAGGATTGCCGCTGGGACACGCTGGATGACGACCGTGCTGAAGGCTGCATCCGCTCGCTGGAGCACGCCTACAGCAAAGACGGCGGTCTGGCGGTGCTGTACGGTAACTTTGCAGAAAATGGCTGCATCGTGAAGACCGCTGGCGTGGACGACAGCATCCTGAAATTCACCGGTCCGGCGAAAGTGTATGAAAGCCAGGACGAAGCGGTAGATGCCATCCTCGGCGGCAAAGTGGTGGAAGGCGACGTGGTTGTCATTCGCTACGAAGGGCCAAAAGGCGGCCCGGGCATGCAGGAGATGCTCTACCCGACCACCTTCCTGAAATCGATGGGCCTCGGTAAAGCCTGCGCGCTGATCACCGACGGGCGTTTCTCCGGCGGCACGTCTGGTCTCTCCATCGGCCACGTCTCCCCGGAAGCGGCAAGCGGCGGCAACATCGCGATCATCGAAGATGGCGATCTGATTGAAATCGACATTCCGAATCGCGGCATTCAGCTCAAGCTGAGCGACCAGGAGATTGCGGCCCGTCGTGAAGCGCAGGAAGCCCGCGGCGACAAAGCCTGGACGCCGAAAGATCGCCAGCGCGAAGTCTCCTTCGCCCTGCGCGCCTATGCGAGCCTTGCAACCAGTGCAGATAAAGGCGCGGTGCGCGATAAATCTAAACTTGGGGGCTAATGATGGCCGAGTCACAACCCTTATCCGCCGCCCCCGAGGGGGCGGAATACCTGAGAGCGGTGCTGCGCGCGCCGGTCTATGAAGCCGTGCAGGTCACCCCCCTGCAGAAAATGGAAAAACTCTCTTCGCGCCTCGACAACGTCGTTCTGGTGAAGCGCGAAGACCGCCAGCCGGTGCACAGCTTTAAGCTGCGCGGCGCCTACGCGATGATGGCCGGGCTGACCGACGAGCAAAAAGCGCGCGGCGTGATTACCGCGTCGGCGGGCAACCATGCGCAGGGCGTGGCGTTCTCGTCTGCTCGTCTGGGTCTGAAAGCGCTGATCGTGATGCCGGTTGCTACCGCCGACATCAAAGTCGACGCGGTGCGCGGTTTTGGCGGAGAAGTGCTGCTCCACGGCGCGAATTTTGACGAAGCCAAAGCCAAAGCGATCGAGCTGGCGCAGCAGCAGGGCTTCACCTGGGTGCCGCCGTTCGATCACCCGATGGTGATTGCCGGGCAGGGCACGCTGGCGCTTGAGCTGTTGCAGCAGGATGCCCATCTCGACCGCGTCTTCGTCCCGGTGGGCGGCGGCGGGCTGGCGGCAGGCGTGGCGGTGCTGATTAAACAGCTGATGCCGCAGATCAAAGTCATCGCCGTTGAGGCGGAAGACTCTGCCTGCCTGAAGGCGGCGCTGGACGCCGGTCATCCGGTAGACCTGCCGCGTGTCGGGCTGTTTGCCGAGGGCGTGGCGGTGAAGCGCATTGGCGATGAAACGTTCCGTCTGTGCCAGGAGTATCTGGACGATATCGTCACCGTCGACAGCGACGCCATCTGCGCGGCAATGAAAGATCTGTTCGAAGATGTACGTGCGGTGGCGGAGCCGTCCGGCGCGCTGGCGCTGGCGGGGATGAAAAAATACATCGCCCAGCACAACATTCGCGGCGAACGTCTGGCGCACGTGCTCTCTGGTGCGAACGTGAACTTCCACGGCCTGCGCTACGTTTCCGAGCGCTGCGAGCTGGGCGAACAGCGTGAAGCGCTGCTGGCGGTGACCATCCCGGAAGAGAAGGGCAGCTTCCTCAAGTTCTGCCAGCTGCTGGGCGGTCGTTCGGTAACGGAGTTCAACTACCGCTTTGCCGATGCGAAAGATGCCTGCATTTTTGTCGGCGTGCGTCTGAGCCGTGGCGTGGAGGAGCGTAAAGAGATCCTCAGCCTGCTGCATGAAGGCGGCTACAGCGTGGTCGATCTGTCCGACGATGAAATGGCTAAGCTGCATGTGCGTTACATGGTTGGCGGTCGTCCCTCAAAGCCGCTCCAGGAACGCCTGTTCAGCTTCGAGTTTCCGGAATCGCCGGGCGCGTTGCTCAAGTTCCTGCACACGCTCGGCACGCACTGGAACATCTCTCTGTTCCACTACCGTAGCCACGGCACCGACTACGGGCGCGTGCTGGCGGCGTTCGAACTGGGCGAGCACGAGCCGGATTTCGAAACGCGCCTGAACGAGCTGGGCTATGAGTGCCACGACGAAACCCATAACCCGGCGTTCAGGTTCTTTCTGGCTGGCTAGCTAGTGGTTCGGCAATATCGTCCAGAACGCATCAATAAGCGGCTCATGCAGCCGCTTTTTTTGTGCGCACACGCCTAGCTCAAATGGCGTCTTCTCGTCGCTGCGCTCCAGAATCATCACGCGATTACGCACCGGTTCCGGGCTGTTTTCCAGCACCACTTCCGGCAGCAGCGCCACGCCGCAGCCGAGCGCCACCATCGACACCATCGCCTCATGACCGCTAACGGTGGCGTAAATCGACGGATTGCTGATTTTCTGACGGCGGAACCACAGCTCGATGCGGCGGCGCACCGGCCCCTGATCGGCCATGATAAACGGTACCGTGGACCAGTCCGGTTTTTCTACCGATACCTGATTACGCACCGGGCAGGGCAGGGCCGGGGCAATCAGCACCACCGCCAGATTCTCCAGCATCGAGAACGCCACCGCGCCCGGCAGGGTTTCGGGTTTTCCGGCAATGGCCAGATCCGCTTCGCCGGTCACCACTTTTTCCATTGCGTCGGCGGCGTCGCCGGTGGTGAGCTTAATTTCAACCGACGGATGCGCTGCGCGGAAGCGGTCGAGAATGGGGGGCAGATGGCTGTAGGCGGCGGTTACGGAGCAGAAAATATGCAGCTCACCGGAGAGTGATGGCCCCTGCTGATCAATAGAGTGCCGCAGCTGCTGGTACTGCAATAGCGTCTGCTGGGCAAAAATGCGCAGCTCTTCGCCCGCTTCCGTGAGGGTAACGGTACGGTTATCGCGCACGAAAAGCGGCTGGCCGAGGTCTTCCTCAAGGCGCTGGATCTGGCGCGAAAGCGTGGACGGGCTGACGTGCATCGCCCGGGCGCTGCGGCCAAAGTGACGGCTTTCCGCCAGGTGCAGGAACATTTTTAGATCGCGTAAATCCACCGATTCCACTCCCTCTTTTTACATTGCAAAAATTGCAATGTGACGTTGTGAATATATCAATTTCCGCAATAAATTTCCTGTTGTAATGTGGGTACATTCTCGCTGAAACGCGAACCGAACAATAAGACACACAACATCACGAGGTATCACCCATGGCTAACTACTTTAATACACTGAACTTGCGCCAGCAGCTGGCGCAGCTGGGCAAATGCCGCTTCATGGCGCGCGATGAATTTGCCGATGGCGCAAGCTACCTTCAGGGTAAAAAAGTGGTCATCGTCGGCTGTGGCGCACAGGGCCTGAACCAGGGCCTGAACATGCGTGACTCCGGTCTGGATATCTCTTACGCCCTGCGTAAAGAAGCGATTGCCGAAAAGCGCGCTTCATGGCGTAAAGCGACTGAAAACGGCTTCAAAGTGGGTACCTATGAAGAGCTGATCCCGCAGGCGGACCTGGTCGTTAACCTGACGCCAGACAAGCAGCACTCTGACGTGGTGCGTTCCGTACAGCCGCTGATGAAAGACGGCGCCGCGCTGGGTTACTCCCACGGCTTCAACATCGTTGAAGTGGGCGAGCAGATCCGTAAAGACATCACCGTAGTGATGGTGGCGCCGAAGTGCCCGGGTACCGAAGTGCGTGAAGAGTACAAGCGTGGCTTCGGCGTGCCGACGCTTATCGCAGTTCACCCGGAAAACGATCCGAAAGGCGAAGGCATGGCGATTGCCAAAGCCTGGGCTGCGGCGACCGGCGGTCACCGCGCTGGCGTGCTGGAATCTTCCTTCGTTGCGGAAGTGAAATCTGACCTGATGGGCGAGCAGACCATTCTGTGTGGCATGCTGCAGGCGGGTTCTCTGCTTTGCTTCGACAAGCTGGTGGAAGAAGGTACCGACCCGGCATACGCAGAAAAACTGATTCAGTTCGGCTGGGAAACCATCACCGAAGCGCTGAAGCAGGGCGGCATTACGCTGATGATGGACCGTCTGTCAAACCCGGCAAAACTGCGTGCTTACGCTTTGTCTGAACAGCTGAAAACCATTATGGCGCCGCTGTTCCAGAAACATATGGACGACATCATCTCCGGCGAATTCTCTTCCGGCATGATGGCGGACTGGGCCAACGACGACAAGAAACTGCTGACCTGGCGTGAAGAGACCGGTAAAACCGCGTTCGAAACCGCGCCACAATATGAAGGTAAAATCGGCGAGCAGGAGTACTTCGATAAAGGCGTACTGATGATTGCGATGGTGAAAGCAGGCGTTGAGCTGGCGTTCGAAACCATGGTGGATTCCGGCATCATCGAAGAGTCGGCGTACTACGAATCTCTGCACGAGCTGCCGCTGATCGCGAACACCATCGCCCGTAAGCGTCTGTACGAAATGAACGTGGTTATCTCTGATACCGCAGAATACGGTAACTATCTGTTCTCTTACGCCTGCGTACCGCTGCTGAAAGAGTTCATGACCACACTGCAGACGGGCGATCTGGGCAAAGCGATTGCGGAAGGTGCGGTAGACAACGCGCAGCTGCGCGACGTAAACGAAGCGATTCGCAGCCACCAGATCGAGAAAGTGGGCCACAAACTGCGTGGCTACATGACCGATATGAAACGTATTGCTGTAGCAGGTTAACAACCTTGTCGGGTGGCGCTTCGCTTACCCGACCTACAAAAACGTAAGATGTAGGCCGGGTAAGGCGCAGCCGCCACCCGGCTTTTTTATTTGCGATACAGCACTTTAATAATGTGATAACCGAACTGGGTATGCAGCGGACCGGTTGGCTCCAGCACCGGGCAGGAGAAGACCACTTTATCGAACGCCGGAACCATCTGGCCCTGACGGAATTCGCCTAAATCGCCGCCACGCTTGCCTGACGGGCAAATAGAGTGCTTCTTCGCCAGCTTGCCGAAGTCGGCGCCGTTTTTGATCTGCTCCAGAAGATCCAGAGCCAGTTTCTCTTCTTTAACAAGAATATGCAGTGCTGCTGCTGTTTTTGCCATGATCGTGCCTTGAGTGGTATGGATTAGGCTCGCTATACTACCACGCTGTTATTCTCCCCTCCTGACTTTCATTGAGCGATCATTTATGCGTTTAAATCCCGGACAACAACAAGCCGTCGAATTTGTAACCGGACCGTGTCTGGTGCTGGCGGGCGCAGGATCCGGTAAAACGCGCGTCATCACCAATAAGATTGCGCACCTGATCCGCGGCTGCGGCTATCAGGCCCGCCACATTGCGGCGGTTACCTTTACCAACAAAGCGGCGCGCGAGATGAAAGAGCGTGTCGGCCAGACGTTGGGGCGCAAAGAGGCGCGCGGGCTGATGATCTCTACCTTCCACACGCTGGGGCTGGATATCATTAAACGTGAATACGCCGCGCTGGGGATGAAATCCAACTTTTCGCTGTTCGATGACACCGACCAGGTGGCGTTGCTCAAAGAGCTCACCGAGGGGCTGATCGAGGATGATAAGGTGCTGTTGCAGCAGCTGATCTCAACGATCTCGAACTGGAAAAACGATCTGATGACCCCGGCCCAGGCTGCGGCGATCGCCAAAGGCGAACGGGATCGGATCTTTGCCCACTGCTATGGTCTGTACGACGCGCACATGAAAGCATGCAACGTGCTGGACTTCGACGATCTGATCCTCTTACCGACGCTGCTTTTACAGCGAAATGAAGAGGTGCGCGAGCGCTGGCAGAATAAAATCCGCTACCTGCTGGTGGATGAGTATCAGGACACCAACACCAGCCAGTACGAGCTGGTGAAGCTGCTGGTGGGGCAGCGCGCGCGCTTCACCGTGGTTGGCGATGATGACCAGTCAATTTACTCCTGGCGCGGCGCACGCCCGCAAAACCTGGTGCTTCTGAGCAAAGATTTCCCCGCGCTGCAGGTGATTAAGCTGGAGCAGAACTACCGTTCCTCCGGGCGCATCCTGAAGGCGGCAAACATCCTGATTGCCAATAACCCGCACGTTTTTGAAAAGCGTCTCTTCTCCGAACTTGGCTACGGTACGGAGCTGAAGGTGCTCAGCGCCAATAATGAAGAGCATGAGGCGGAGCGCGTGACGGGCGAACTGATCGCCCACCACTTCGTCAATAAAACCGAATACAAGGATTACGCGATCCTCTATCGCGGCAATCACCAGTCGCGCGTCTTTGAAAAGATGCTGATGCAGAACCGCATTCCGTACAAAATTTCCGGCGGCACTTCGTTCTTCTCGCGGCCAGAAATTAAAGATCTGCTGGCCTATCTGCGCGTGCTCACGAACCCGGATGACGACAGCGCATTTCTGCGCATCGTGAATACACCAAAGCGCGAGATTGGTCCGGCGACGCTGCAAAAGCTGGGCGAATGGGCGATGACCCGCAATAAGAGCCTGTTTACCGCCAGCTTTGATATGGGGCTGAGCCAGACGCTGACGGGGCGCGGGTATGATAATTTAACCCGCTTCACTCACTGGCTGGGTGAAGTGCAGCGCCTGGCTGAGCGCGAGCCCGTGGCGGCGGTACGCGATCTGATCCACGGCATTGACTACGAATCCTGGCTGTACGAAACCTCTGCCAGCCCGAAAGCGGCAGAAATGCGTATGAAAAACGTTAACCAGCTTTTTAGCTGGATGACCGAAATGCTGGAAGGCTCTGAGATAGATGAGCCGATGACGTTAACGCAGGTGGTCACCCGCTTTACCCTGCGCGACATGATGGAGCGCGGCGAGAGCGAAGAAGAGGCCGACCAGGTTCAGCTGATGACGCTGCATGCGTCAAAAGGGCTCGAGTTTCCGTATGTGTATCTGGTCGGTATGGAAGAAGGTTTATTGCCGCACCAGAGCAGCATTGATGAAGATAATGTCGACGAGGAGCGCCGTCTGGCCTACGTGGGGATCACCCGCGCGCAAAAGGAGCTGACCTTCACGCTCTGTAAAGAGCGCCGTCAGTACGGTGAACTCGTGCGCCCGGAACCCAGCCGTTTCCTGCTGGAACTGCCGCAGGACGATCTGATCTGGGAACAGGAGCGCAAAGTGATTACCGCGGAAGAGCGGATGCACAAAGGGCAGGCTAACGTGGCGAACATTCGCGCCATGCTGGCAAAAGCCAAAGAGAAGGGATAATGATGAGTAGGCCGGGTAAGGCGAAGCCGCCACCCGGCAGTGTTCAGCGTATTACTTCACCTCAAGCACCCAGTGCACATAGCTCTGCCACTGGCACTCCTGCTCGATCATCTCTGCCCCAAGCGGGTGATTCTCAATCCAGTTTTCCGGCAGCGTCAGCGTCAGCTTCTCATCATCGGCTAGCAGATTAATGGCGGGTAACAAATCATCGCGGCGGCGGCTGGCAAACAGAATTGCCAGACGCAGCAGGCGACACAGATGCTCGGCCACGCGCGGCGGTACGGCATTTTGCTGATGCAAAGAGGAGAGATCGACGGCGTTGGTCTGGTTCAGCAGTAGCGTTGCCAGCAGCTTTTTCTGTGCGGGCGTGTAGCCCGGCAAATCCAGGTTGCGCACCAGATACGCTGCGTGAGCAGGTGCCTGCTTAAAATCTATGCTGAGCCCCACCTCGTGCAGCGCACAGGCGCTCAGCAATAAATCGCGGCTCAGATGATCAAGATCCCAGGCGTTAGCGACCTGGTCGGCAAAGCGTGATGCCAGCTGTGATACGCGGCCAGCCTGATCGATATCAACCAGAAAACGACGCTGGACGTTGCGCAGCGTACGGTTGCGGATGTCCTGATCCACCGACAGATGCAGCATCCCGTAGACCAGACCTTCGCGCAGCGCGCCGCCGGCCAGGGTCATACACTGGATATTTAGTTCGGTGAATATGGCGATCAGAATGGCCAGCCCGCTTGGGAAAACCAGGGCACGTTCCAGCGTCAGGCCTTCAATTTCCAGCTCTTCCAGACGTCCGCACTGAATGGCACGCTGTTTAAGCTGCTGAAGTTTGGCAAGCGTGATCCGCTCGTCCATGCCCTGCGCCATCATGATTTCCTGCAGGGCCTGCACGGTACCCGAAGCCCCGACGCAGACTTTCCAGCCGTGATAGCGCAGTTCGTCCATTACCGGGCGTAGCACTGCGCGCGCGGCGTTTTCCGCCTCGTCGAAGTTCTCTTTACCCAGATTCCGGTCAGTAAAGTAACGTTCAAGCCAGGTTACGCAGCCCATCGACAGGCTGAACAGCGACGTCGCCTGCGCGCCGGTGCCGGTTACCAGTTCGGTACTGGCACCGCCGATATCCACCACCAGACGGCGATCGTCACCTCCGGTGGTGTGGGCAACGCCCTGGTAGATCAGGCGTGCTTCTTCTTCACCGCTGATCACCTGAACCGGACACCCCAGAATTTCCTGCGCTTTGGCAATAAAATCTACGGCGTTAACCGCCAGTCTGAGCGTCGCTGTGGCGACGACGGTGATTTGAGCATGCGGGATATCCTGCAGACGCTCAGCAAAGAGCCGCAGGCATTGCCAGCCACGTTCCATGGCTTCAGGCGAGAGGTAATTATCGCTGCTCAGGCCCGCCGCGAGGCGGACCTTGCGCTTAATGCGCGTCAGCGTTTGTATGCTTCCCGCCACCTCACGCACAACCAGCATATGAAAACTATTCGAACCGAGATCAATTGCCGCATAGAGCGAGGTGGAGCTGAGCATAATGTATTAACCTGAACGACGACGATTACGCGGTGCGCCGCCTGAACGACGCGGACCATTGCCGGAGCGCGGGCGGGAAAGACGCTTAGGCGGCGGCAGTTCGCTTAACAACGCTTCCGGATTGTATTTACTCTGCGGAATAGAGTGACCGATGTAGGTCTCAATGGCTGGAAGATTCAGCGCATACTCTTCACACGCAAGGCTAATCGAGTGACCGCTTGCGCCCGCACGACCGGTACGACCGATACGGTGTACGTAGTCTTCGCAGTCGTCTGGCAGATCGTAGTTAAAGACGTGCGTCACGGCCGGAATGTGTAAACCACGTGCCGCCACATCGGTTGCGACCAGAATATCAAGATCGCCACGGGTGAACTCGTCGAGGATACGAAGGCGTTTTTTCTGCGCCACGTCGCCGGTCAACAGGCCAACACGGTGACCGTCGGCAGCCAGATGGCCCCAGATGTCTTCACAGCGGTGTTTAGTGTTCGCGAAGATAATGGCGCGATCGGGCCACTCTTCTTCGATCAACGTTTGCAGCAGACGCATTTTCTCTTCATTGGAAGGATAGAAGAGCTCTTCTTTAATGCGGTGGCCCGTTTTCTGCTCCGGCTCCACTTCCACATACTCGGCGTTGTTCATCTGCTCGAACGCCAGCTCGCGTACGCGATAAGAAAGGGTGGCAGAGAACAGCATGTTCAGGCGCTGATTTGCCGGCGGCATGCGGCGGAACAGCCAGCGGATATCTTTAATAAAGCCCAGATCGTACATACGATCAGCTTCATCAAGCACCACAACCTGGATGGCGCCGAGGTTGATATGGTTCTGTTTGGCGTAGTCGATAAGGCGGCCGGTGGTCCCAATCAGGATATCCACGCCGCTTTCCAGCACTTTCAGCTGCTTATCGTAGCCGTCGCCGCCATAGGCCAGGCCAAGCTTCAGACCAGTAGCCTGTGCCAGGGGTTCAGCGTCTGCATGGATCTGTACCGCCAGTTCTCGCGTCGGGGCCATAATTAGCGCGCGCGGCTGGTTAACTTTGCGGTCTGCAATCGCTGGGTGAGAAAGTAAATAATGGAACGTTGACGTTAAAAACGCCATCGTTTTGCCGGTACCGGTTTGCGCCTGCCCTGCAACATCGCGACCGGCCAGCGTCAGCGGCAGGGCGAGAGCCTGAATGGGCGTGCAGTTATGAAACCCTTTTGTTTCAAGGGCTTCGATCACTTTTGGGTGCAGGGCGAAGTCGGAAAACTTCTGTTCTGTTAAATGTGTTTTGCTCATAGTGTGGTAGAATATCAGCTTACTATTGCTTTACGAAAGCGTATCCGGTGAAATAAAGTCAACCTTTAGTTGGTTAATGCGACATCAACACGTCGTTGGTGGAGACAAAACCAACGTACCAGGCTTATTCCTGTGGAGTTATATATGAGCGATAAAATTATTCACCTGACTGACGACAGTTTTGACACGGACGTACTTAAGGCTGACGGGCTGATCCTCGTCGATTTCTGGGCTGAATGGTGTGGTCCTTGCAAAATGATCGCCCCGATTCTGGATGAGATCGCTGACGAATATCAGGGCAAACTGACGGTTGCCAAGCTGAACATCGACCAGAACCCGGGCACCGCACCGAAATACGGTATCCGTGGCATCCCGACCCTTCTGCTGTTCAAAAACGGCGAAGTGGCGGCGACCAAAGTGGGCGCGCTGTCCAAAGGTCAGCTGAAAGAGTTCCTGGACGCTAACCTGGCGTAAGGTTTCTCCGCTGTGCGTCCAGAGCCCCCGGCTAAATGATGTGGAACTCTGGACGCCCGGCTGAAGTCGTGCTAAGTTAGCTATGACTTCGTTTTAAACATATCTATTGTTTGAATCTTGTTTTACCCGATACTTCCCTTTGTTGACATGAACAATGCGTGAAGTGGCTAAATTCCGGGCTTGTCACTCAATCCGTCTTGTCGTTTCAGTTCTGCGTTTTTTCCCTGTGACCAGACAGCGAACAGACATGAGGTGATGGCCGCTAAACAGGCATGGATGACCCTGCCATACCATTCACAACATTAAGTTCGAGAATCACTCCGAGTTTAAGAACCCACACCATTATGAATCTTACCGAATTAAAGAATACGCCGGTTTCTGAGCTGATCACTCTCGGCGAAAATATGGGACTGGAAAACCAGGCTCGTATGCGCAAGCAGGACATCATTTTCGCCATCCTGAAGCAGCACGCTAAGAGTGGCGAAGATATCTTTGGCGACGGTGTGCTGGAGATATTGCAAGACGGATTTGGTTTCCTCCGCTCTGCAGACAGCTCCTACCTCGCCGGCCCTGACGACATCTACGTATCCCCCAGCCAAATCCGCCGTTTCAACCTCCGCACTGGTGACACCATTTCAGGTAAGATTCGTCCTCCTAAAGAGGGTGAACGCTACTTTGCGCTGTTGAAAGTCAATGAAGTTAACTTCGATAAACCAGAAAACTCGCGTAACAAGATCCTCTTTGAGAACTTAACGCCTCTGCACGCGAACTCTCGCCTGCGCATGGAGCGTGGTAACGGTTCTACCGAAGACTTAACCGCGCGCGTCCTGGATCTGGCCTCGCCAATCGGTCGCGGCCAGCGTGGTCTGATTGTGGCCCCGCCAAAAGCGGGTAAAACCATGCTGCTGCAGAACATCGCGCAGAGCATTGCCTACAACCACCCAGACTGCGTGCTGATGGTGCTGCTGATTGACGAACGTCCGGAAGAAGTGACCGAGATGCAGCGTCTGGTTAAAGGTGAAGTGGTTGCTTCTACCTTCGACGAGCCAGCATCTCGCCACGTTCAGGTTGCGGAAATGGTTATCGAGAAGGCGAAACGCTTGGTTGAGCACAAGAAAGACGTGATCATCCTGCTTGACTCCATCACCCGTCTGGCGCGTGCCTACAACACCGTGGTGCCAGCTTCCGGTAAAGTGTTGACCGGTGGTGTGGACGCTAACGCCCTGCACCGTCCAAAACGCTTCTTCGGTGCGGCACGTAACGTGGAAGAGGGCGGCAGCCTGACCATCATCGCAACGGCGCTGATCGATACCGGCTCCAAAATGGACGAGGTTATCTACGAAGAGTTTAAAGGTACAGGTAACATGGAACTGCACCTCTCTCGTAAGATCGCTGAAAAACGCGTCTTCCCGGCTATCGATTACAACCGTTCCGGTACCCGTAAGGAAGAGCTGCTCACCACGCAGGAAGAGCTGCAGAAAATGTGGATCCTGCGCAAAATCATCCATCCAATGGGTGAAATTGACGCGATGGAGTTCCTCATTAACAAACTGGCGATGACCAAAACCAACGACGATTTCTTCGACATGATGAAGCGCTCGTAACGTAAATAAAGCCAGCGAACGCCACGTTTTTACGTGGCGTTTTTCTTTTATGGACTATACGCTAGTATCGCCTACTCCCAATTTTGACCGGTCAGTGCGACAATAAGATAATTCGCACAGTAAAAACATTAATAGCTTGAATAATAAACAAATGGAATTGTAAGAGGTTTGCTTTATAACTTCAGGCGCGGCCCCTTGATGGTTATACTTCCTTGACTAACATTTGTTGAGAACATCCATTGTGAACCTACTTGATACGTTTACTGAACTAACCAGTATTTTCTTGTTTACCACCTGCTTTTTGTTTCTGGCACGTAAGGTTGCAAAATATCTGGGCTTAGTGGATAAACCCAACTTCCGTAAACGTCATCAAGGCATGATCCCTCTGGTCGGTGGCATCTCTGTTTTTGCGGGGATCTGCTTCACTTTTGCTATTGCAGATTACTATATTCCGCATGCCAGGCTTTATCTCATATGCTCAACAGTTCTTGTTGTGATTGGTGCGCTGGACGATAGATACGACATCAGCGTCAAAATCCGCGCTTTCGTTCAGGCAGCTGTCGCTATTGCAATGATGGTGTTTGCTAAGTTGCACCTGAGTAGCCTGGGCTATATTTTCGGGGCCTGGGAGATGGAACTCGGCCCATTCGGCTATTTCCTGACACTTTTTGCCGTGTGGGTGGCGATTAACGCGTTCAACATGGTTGACGGTATTGATGGTTTGCTTGGTGGCCTGTCCTGCGTCTCATTTGCCGCCATTGGTTTCATTTTATGGTTCGATGGGCAATATAGCCTTGCTATGTGGTGTTTCGCCATGATTGCTGCCATCCTGCCTTATATCCTGTTAAATCTCGGCGCATTGGGCCGACGCTATAAAGTCTTCATGGGCGATGCGGGTAGCACGCTTATCGGCTTTACTGTCATTTGGATCTTGCTGGAAACCACTCAGGGCGATGTGCATCCCATCAGTCCGGTAACGGCGCTATGGATTATTGCCATCCCCTTAATGGATATGGTTGCGATTATGTATCGCCGCCTGCGTAAAGGAATGAGTCCATTCTCTGCTGACCGTCAGCACATTCATCATTTGATCATGCGAGCCGGATTCACTTCCCGGCAGGCATTTGTGCTTATTACGCTGGCGGCTGCTATTCTAGCGGGGATTGGCGTGACGGCGGAATATACGCACTTTGTGCCTGAGTGGGCCATGTTGGTATTGTTCTTGCTAGCATTTTCTCTCTACGGCTACTGCATTAAGCGCGCATGGAAGGTGGCGCGATTCATTAAACGTATTAAGCGCAGGATGCGACGTAACAGTAGCAAAAACACAACATTAACTAAGTAAAACCGGGACTATGATGACTCAACCGTTGGCGGGAGCGAAATCAGTGGTAACAGAGAATGAACTGGACATTCGGGGTTTGTTTCGCGTGTTATGGGCAGGCAAACTTTGGATTGTGGGGATCGCGCTGGGGTTTGCACTGTTAGCGCTAGCCTACACGTTCTTTGCAAAACAGGAGTGGAGCGCCACGGCAATCACGGACAGACCCACGGTTAACATGCTCGGAGGGTACTACTCCCAGCAGCAGTTCCTGCGAAACCTGGATATTAAAGCCAGCCTTGCCACCCCGGATCAGGCTTCCGTTATGGATGAGGCCTACAAAGAGTTTGTGATGCAGCTGGCCTCGTGGGATACGCGCCGCGATTTCTGGTCCCAGACAGATTACTTCAAGCAGCGTCGGGTTGATAACACCAAAGCCGATGCCGCGCTGCTGGACGATCTGATTAACAATATTCAGTTCATGCCAGGCGACGTGCTGCGTAACGTCAACGACAGCGTCAAGCTGATTGCCGAAACCGCGCCGGATGCAAACAACCTGTTGCGCCAGTACGTCGCGTTTGCCAGCCAGCGTGCCGCCAGCCATCTGAATGAAGAGCTTAAAGGCGCCTGGGCAGCGCGCACTATCCAGATGAAGGCGCAGGTCAAACGTCAGGAAGAGGTGGCAAACGCCATTTTTGCGCGCCGCGTGCATAACATTCAGCAGGCGCTGAAAATTGCGGAGCAGCACAACATTTCCCGCACTGAGACGGATGTTCCGGCTGATGAATTGCCTGATTCTGAAATGTTCCTTCTTGGTCGCCCAATGCTGCAGGCGCGTCTGGAAAACCTGCAGGCCGTTGGGCCTGATTTTGATCTCGACTACGATCAAAACCGCGCGATGCTCAATACGCTTAATGTCGGCCCATCGCTGGATCCGCGTTTTCAGACCTATCGTTATTTGAGAACGCCTGAAGAACCTGTAAAACGCGACAGTCCGCGCCGCGCATTCCTGATGATCATGTGGGGGATTGTGGGTGCACTCGTTGGTGCTGGCGTGGCGTTAACGCGTCGTCGTACAAACTAAGAACGCCGTTTACGATGAAGGCTGCGGCCTTCATCGCCTAATCGAAGAGAATCGATGTGAAAGTACTTACCGTATTTGGCACCAGGCCGGAGGCCATTAAGATGGCGCCTCTGGTTCATGCGCTGGCCAGCGATCCTGATATTGAAGCGAAGGTCTGCGTCACGGCCCAGCACCGTGAGATGCTCGATCAGGTCCTAACCCTCTTTTCCATCGTCCCGGATTACGACCTTAATATTATGAAGCCGGGACAGGGATTGACGGAAATAACCTGCCGCATTCTGCAGGATCTCAAGCCGATCCTGGAGTCATTCAAGCCCGACGTCGTGCTGGTGCACGGGGATACCACGACGACGATGGCAACAAGCCTGGCCGCGTTTTACCAGCGTATTCCCGTCGGCCATGTTGAAGCGGGCCTGCGCACTGGCAATCTTTATTCTCCGTGGCCGGAAGAGGCCAACCGTACGCTTACCGGGCATCTGGCGATGTACCATTTTGCGCCAACCGAGAACTCTCGCCAGAACCTGCTGCGTGAAAATGTCGCCGATAACAACATCTTTGTTACCGGCAATACGGTCATTGACGCGTTGATTTGGGTACGCGATCGCGTGCTGGCAAACAGCGATCTGCAGAAAGAACTCGCTGCCCGCTATCCTTTCCTGAATAACGGCAAAAAAACCATTCTGGTCACTGGCCACCGTCGCGAAAGCTTTGGTCGGGGCTTTGAGCAAATCTGTCACGCGCTGGCTGAAATCGCCGCGCAGAACGACGATGTGCAAATTGTCTATCCGGTACACCTTAACCCTAACGTCAGCGAGCCGGTCAACCGCATCCTGGGCCACGTCGAAAACGTGCTGCTGATTGAACCGCAGGACTACATGCCGTTTGTCTGGCTGATGAACCACGCCTGGCTGATCCTCACCGATTCCGGTGGGATTCAGGAAGAAGCGCCCTCTCTTGGCAAGCCGGTGCTGGTGATGCGTGAAACCACTGAACGTCCGGAAGCGGTTAAAGCCGGGACAGTGCGTCTTGTCGGCACCAACGCACAGCTCATCGTCGAAGAGGTCACGCGCCTTCTGCACGACGATGAAGCGTATCAGGCGATGAGCCGGGCCCACAATCCCTACGGAGACGGGCAGGCTTGTGGCCGTATTTTGCAAGCACTTAAACACAATCGGGTATCGCTATGAGTTTTACTACCATCTCTGTCATTGGTCTTGGCTACATTGGCCTGCCTACTGCGGCGGCATTCGCCTCCCGTCAAAAGCAGGTTGTTGGTGTGGATATCAACGCACGTGCGGTAGAAACCATTAATCGTGGCGAAATTCATATTGTGGAGCCCGATCTTGACCGCGTGGTGAAAGAGGCGGTTGATGGCGGCTTCCTGCGCGCCAGCACGACGCCAGTGGAAGCGGATGCCTACCTGATTGCCGTTCCAACGCCCTTTAAAGGCGACCACGAGCCCGATATGGTCTACGTCGAGGCGGCGGCAAAATCTATTGCCCCCGTGCTGAAGAAAGGGGCGCTGGTAATTCTGGAGTCGACTTCTCCCGTCGGCGCTACCGAGCAGATGGCGCAGTGGCTGGCCGATGCGCGTCCTGATTTACGCTTCCCGCAGCAGGCCGGTGAGCAGGCGGATATCAACATCGCCTACTGCCCGGAGCGCGTGCTGCCGGGGCAGGTGATGGTCGAACTGATTAAAAACGACCGGGTGATAGGCGGCATGACGCCGGTCTGTTCTGAACGCGCCAGCGCGCTGTACAAGATTTTCCTGGAAGGCGAATGCGTGGTAACCAACTCCCGCACCGCCGAGATGTGCAAGCTGACGGAAAACAGCTTCCGTGACGTTAACATCGCCTTTGCAAACGAACTGTCGCTGATCTGTGCCGATCAGGGGATTAACGTCTGGGAGTTAATCCGCCTGGCGAATCGCCATCCGCGCGTCAACATTCTCCAGCCTGGCCCAGGGGTGGGCGGTCACTGTATCGCCGTCGACCCGTGGTTTATCGTGGCGCAGAACCCGGCGCAGGCGCGCCTGATTCGCACCGCGCGTGAAGTGAACGATAGCAAACCTCACTGGGTGCTCAACCAGGTTAAAGCGACGGTAGCGGATTGTCTGGCAGAGAGCGGCAAGCGCGCCAGCGAGCTGAAAATTGCCTGCTTTGGTCTGGCATTTAAACCCAATATTGACGATCTGCGCGAAAGCCCGGCGATGGAAATTGCTGAGATGATTGCCGAATGGCATAAGGGCGAAACGCTGGTGGTCGAGCCAAATATTCATGAACTGCCGGCAAAAATGGCGGGGCACTGCACGCTGACGACGCTCAATGACGCGCTGGCGACGGCGGACCTGCTGGTGCTGCTGGTGGACCATAAAGAGTTTAAAGCGACGTCCGGTGATGCAGTGCGTCAGCAGTATGTGGTTGATACGAAAGGCGTCTGGCGTTGAGTGCACTCCACGGCGTGCTGGAATCCCTTGAGTGGGAAAGCGCATTTTTTGCCCGCCCCTCGGCGATAGTCCGCTGGCGCGAGAATGCGCCCGCTCTGCAGGAAGTGGACTTCAGCGCCTGGCAGCGCGTGCAGGCTAAGATCCCGGCGGACCGTGCCGACCTGCTTGACGCGCTCCAGCAACACGGTTTTCAACTGGTTGAAGGCGAGGTAGACCTTTCCATCACCCTCACCCGGCACGATGCGTCCGGCGCGGAAATTGCAACGGAACAGGACATTCCTGTGCTGCGCCAGATGGCGGCCCGGGCGTTTGCGCAGAGCCGCTTTCGCACGCCCTGGTATGCGCCTGACGATAGCGGACGTTTCTATGCCCAGTGGGTAGAGAATGCGGTCAAAGGTACCTTTGACCACGTCTGCCTGATTTTCCGTGCAGCGAACGGCCAGATCCAGGGATTTGTCTCGCTGCGCAAGCTTAACGAGCGCGAGGCGCGTATTGGCTTATTAGCCGGGCGCGGCATGGGGGAGAAACTCATGCAGGCGGCGCTGCACTGGGCGCAGCTGCAGCAGGTTGAGACGCTGCGGGTGGCGACCCAGGTGGGCAACACCGCCGCGCTTAAACGTTATATTGCGAGTGGTGCCAACATCGACGCCACCGCCTACTGGTTATACAGGTGACAAGATGATTCCATTTAACGCACCACCCGTCGTGGGAACCGAGCTCGACTATATGCAGTCTGCCATGGGCAGCGGCAAACTCTGCGGTGACGGTGGTTTTACCCGTCGCTGTCAGCAGTGGATGGAGCAGCGTTTTCGCAGTGCTAAAGTGCTGCTGACCCCGTCCTGCACGGCATCGCTGGAAATGGCGGCCCTGCTGCTGGATATCCAGCCCGGTGATGAAGTGATCATGCCGAGCTATACCTTCGTCTCTACCGCGAATGCATTTGTCCTGCGCGGAGCGAAAATCGTCTTTGTGGATATCCGCCCGGACACCATGAACATTGATGAGACGCTGATTGAAGCGGCGATCACCGACAAAACGCGTGCGATTGTGCCGGTTCACTACGCGGGCGTGGCCTGTGAAATGGACACCATCATGGCAATCGCCAAAAAGCACAACCTGTTTGTGGTAGAAGATGCCGCGCAGGGCGTGATGTCCACCTACAAGGGGCGCGCGCTGGGCACTATCGGCCACATCGGCTGCTTCAGCTTCCACGAAACGAAAAACTACACTGCCGGCGGTGAGGGCGGTGCGACGCTGATTAACGATCGTGCGCTGGTTGAGCGTGCGGAAGTGATCCGTGAAAAAGGCACCAACCGCAGCCAATTCTTCCGCGGTCAGGTTGATAAGTACACCTGGCGTGATATCGGCTCAAGCTATCTGATGGCCGACCTGCAGGCAGCGTACCTGTGGGCACAGCTGGAAGCGGCAGAGCGAATTAATCTCCAGCGCCTGTCCCTGTGGCAAACCTATTACGATGCGCTTGAGCCGCTGGCAAAAGCCGGACGCATTGAGCTGCCAACCATTCCGGCCGATTGCGTCCACAACGCCCACATGTTTTACATCAAGCTGCGCGATAACGACGATCGCAGCCAGCTCATCGCCTGGCTGAAAGAAGCCGAAATTATGGCGGTCTTTCACTATATTCCGCTGCACTCCAGCCCGGCGGGCGAAGCGTTTGGGATGTTCGCAGGTGAAGACCGTTACACCACGAAAGAAAGTGAGCGTTTGCTTCGCCTGCCACTGTTCTTCAACCTCGCGCCAGTTAACCAGCGTACGGTGATCAATACCCTTCTGAGCTATTTCGGCTGATATGTCTCTGGCAAAAGCATCGGTGTGGACCGCCGCGTCCACGCTTGTAAAAATTGGTGCCGGACTGCTGGTCGTCAAGCTGCTGGCCGTCTCATTCGGCCCCTCAGGCGTCGGGCTGGCGGGCAACTTCCGCCAGCTTGTTACCGTCCTTGGGGTGCTGGCCGGTGCCGGAATCTTCAACGGCGTAACCAAATACGTTGCTCAGTATCATGATGATGCGGCCCAGCTTCGCAGGGTAGTGGGCACCGCGTCGGCAATGGTCACGGGCTTTTCGACCCTGCTGGCGATGGTGTTTCTGCTGGCCGCGGCGCCCATTAGCCAGGGATTGTTCGGGCACACCCATTATCAGGGGCTGGTGCGTCTGGTCGCGCTGGTCCAGATGGGCATTGCCTGGGCTAACCTGCTGCTGGCGCTGATGAAAGGTTTTCGCGATGCTGCCGGGAACGCGCTTGCGCTCATCCTGGGTAGCGTCATCGGCGTGATTGCCTATTATTTCTGCTACCGCCTGGGCGGCTATGAAGGCGCACTGCTTGGGCTGGCGCTGGTTCCGGCACTGGTTGTTGTGCCTGCGGCGTTCATGCTGATGCGCCAGGGCGTTATTCCTCTGAGCTACCTGAAACCGCAATGGGACAAGGTGCTTGCCAGCCAGCTGGGTAAGTTTACCCTGATGGCGCTCATTACTTCCGTCACGCTGCCGGTGGCCTACGTGATGATGCGAAACCTGCTGGCGGCGCATTACAGCTGGGATGAGGTGGGGATCTGGCAGGGCGTAAGCAGTATTTCCGATGCTTACCTCCAGTTTATAACGGCTTCCTTTAGCGTTTATTTGCTGCCAACCTTATCGCGTCTGACGTCCAGGCAGGATATTACCCGCGAAATTTTCCGCTCCCTGCGTTTTGTATTACCCGCAGTGGCGGCGGCCAGTTTGACCGTCTGGTTATTGCGTGATGTCGCCATCTGGCTGCTGTTCTCGGCGAAGTTTACCGCCATGCGCGATCTTTTTGCCTGGCAACTGGTGGGTGATGTGCTGAAAGTGGGTGCTTACGTTTTCGGCTATCTGGTGATTGCGAAAGCCTCGCTGCGGCTGTATATCCTCGCGGAGGTTAGCCAGTTTGCATTGCTGACAGCATTTTCACACTGGCTGATACCCGCGCACGGTGCGCTGGGGGCGGCTCAGGCCTACATGGCAACCTATATCGTTTATTTCGCTGCCTGCTGCGGCGTATTTTTATTGTGGCGTAAACGCGCATGACTGCACTGATTCACATCCTGGGATCGGATATCCCACACCATAACCAGACCGTTTTGCGGTTCTTCAACGACGAGCTGGCATCGGGCAATCCTGATGCGCGCGAGTTTATGGTTGCAGGTCAGGATAATGGCCTGAGCGCGGCGTTTCCGGCGCTGACAATCACCTTCTGGCCGGATAAAGCTACCCTGGCGAAGGCGGTTATTGCCAAAGCCAAAGCGGATCGTGAGCAACGTTTCTTTTTCCACGGGCAGTTCAATACCGGCCTGTGGCTGGCTCTGCTCAGCGGGGGAATTAAACCCTCCCAGTGCAGCTGGCATATCTGGGGAGCCGATCTCTACGAAGTCTCGCGCGGCTGGAAATTCCGTCTTTTCTATCCGCTGCGTCGCATGGCGCAGGGAAGGGTGGGCCGCGTTTTTGCCACCCGTGGCGATCTGAATTATTTTGCGAAGCAGCACCCTAACGTGCGCGGTGAGCTACTCTATTTCCCAACCCGTATGGATCCGGCGCTGAACACCATGGCGAATGACGCGGTTCGCGAAGGCAAGCTGATGGTGCTGGTGGGGAATTCCGGCGACCGCAGTAACGAACATGTCGCCGCGCTCCGGGCGGTACACCAGCAGTTTGGCGACACGGTGAACGTGGTGGTGCCGATGGGTTATCCGGCCAACAACGACGCCTACATTGATGAGGTTCGCCAGCAGGGGCTTGCGTTATTCAGCGAAGAAAATCTGCACATTCTCAGCGAAAAGCTGGAGTTTGATGACTATCTTGCGCTGCTGCGAAAATGCGATCTGGGCTATTTCATCTTTGCTCGCCAGCAGGGGATTGGTACGCTGTGCCTGCTGATTCAGGCGGGTGTACCGTGCGTGCTTAATCGTGAAAACCCGTTCTGGCAGGACATGGCCGAGCAGCATATTCCGGTGTTGTTCACCTCAGACGCGCTGAATGTCGAAGTGGTACGTGAAGCACAACGCCAGCTCACGCTGGTGGATAAAAATAGCATCGACTTTTTCAGCCCGAATTACCTCACGCCGTGGCACCGCGCGCTGCGTATCGCTTCAGGAGACAACGCATGAGTCAGTTGCAGTTTAGCGGCTTACTGGTTGTCTGGCTTCTGAGCACGCTATTTATCGCCACGCTCACCTGGTTTGAGTTCCGCCGGGTGCGCTTCAACTTTAACGTATTCTTCTCGTTGCTGTTTCTGCTGACCTTCTTCTTCGGCTTCCCGCTGACCAGCATTCTGGTCTTCCGTTTTGACGTGAGCGTCGCGCCGCCGGAAATTCTTCTCCAGGCCCTGCTGGCGGCGACCTGCTTCTATGGTGTTTACTACGTCACCTATAAAACGCGTCTGCGACCAGCGCAGGCCGCTGCCCCGCGTCGGGCGCTCTTTACCATGAACCGGGTGGAGACCCATCTGACGTGGGTGATGCTCATGACGATCGCCCTGGTCAGCGTCGGCATCTTCTTCATGCATAACGGCTTCCTGCTGTTTAAGCTCCACTCCTACAGCCAGATTTTTTCGGCTGAAGTGTCAGGCGTGGCGCTTAAGCGATTCTTCTATTTCTTCATCCCGGCGATGCTGGTGATCTTCTTCCTTCGCCAGGACAGCAAGGCGTGGCTGTTCTTCCTGGTCAGTACGGTTGCGTTCGGTATCCTGACCTACATGATCGTGGGCGGTACGCGTGCCAACATTATCATCGCTTTCGCTATCTTCCTGTTCATCGGCATCATCCGCGGCTGGATCTCGCTGTGGATGCTGGTTGCGGCAGGGGTATTTGGCATTGTGGGGATGTTCTGGCTGGCGCTGAAGCGCTACGGGATGAACGTGGCGGGCGACGAGGCGTTTTACACGTTCCTCTACCTGACGCGCGACACCTTCTCGCCGTGGGAAAACCTGGCATTGTTGCTGCAAAACTACGACAAGATTGATTTCCAGGGGCTGGCGCCGATTGTGCGCGATTTCTACGTCTTTATCCCGAGCTGGCTGTGGCCGGACCGCCCTGGCGTAGTACTCAATACCGCGAACTATTTTACCTGGGAAGTGCTGAACAACCATTCGGGCCTGGCGATCTCGCCAACCTTGATTGGTTCCCTGGTGGTGATGGGGGGAGGCTGGTTTATCCTGCCGGGCGCGTTTGTCGTAGGGTTGATTATTAAGTGGTTTGACTGGCTTTACGTGCGTGGTAACGAAGAGACCAACCGCTATAAAGCGGCCATTTTGCACAGTTTCTGCTTTGGTGCCATTTTCAATATGATCGTTCTGGCGCGCGAGGGGCTGGACTCGTTCGTTTCGCGCGTGGTGTTCTTCATGGTCGTTTTTGGCATCTGCCTGTTACTGGCCAAACTGTTGTACTGGCTGTTCGACAGCGCAGGGCTTGTGCACAAGCGCGAGCCACAGGGCAGCACAACGCTGTCGCAAGTCTGAGTAGGGAAAGTAATGACTGATAAAACTTCTGCACCGCGCTATGCGCTTCGTGGTTTGCAGCTGATTGGCTGGCGCGACATGCAGCACGCGCTGGATTTTTTGTTCGCCGACGGGCAGATGAAATCCGGTACGCTGGTCGCTATCAATGCGGAAAAGATGCTGGCGGTGGAAGATAACGCCGAAGTCAAAAGCCTGATAGAAGCGGCTGAATTTAAATACGCGGACGGTATCAGCGTGGTCCGCTCTATCCGTAAAAAATATCCTGACGCTAATGTATCTCGCGTGGCGGGTGCCGATCTCTGGGAGCAGCTTATGGCCCGCGCTGGTGCGGAGGGTACGCCGGTGTTCCTGATTGGCGGTAAGCCTGAGGTGCTGGCCGAGACCGAAGAGAAACTGCGTCGTCAATGGAATGTTAATATTGTTGGTAGCCAGAATGGTTACTTCAAGCCTGCAGACCAGCAGGCTTTGTTTGCCCGCGTGCACGACAGCGGGGCAAAAATCGTCACCGTGGCAATGGGGTCCCCGCGCCAGGAGATCCTGATGCGCGACTGCCGTCTGGTCTGCCCGGATGCGCTTTATATGGGCGTCGGCGGCACCTACGATGTCTTTACCGGCCACGTGAAGCGCGCGCCGAAGATTTGGCAAAATATGGGGCTGGAGTGGCTCTACCGCCTGCTCTCCCAACCCACCCGCATTAAACGACAGATTCGACTGCTTCGCTACCTCACCTGGCACTATACCGGTAAAATGTAATCAAAATGTAGCGCGATATGCTGTTCGCGCTGCAACTCACCTGCAAAACTGCTGATAATTTGTGCAATGCATTCATTTTTTTAATGCATCGTTTGCCATTTGGCCGATTTTAAGAAACCATTCGCACCGTATTTTAGTACCCCTAAAAAACAATAACCGGTATTAAGCCGGGAAACAGCAAACACAATCGAGGATCTATGGCAGAGAAACAACCGGAGCTACAGCGTGGGCTGGAAGCTCGTCATATCGAACTGATAGCGCTGGGCGGCACTATCGGCGTTGGCCTGTTTATGGGCTCCGCAAGCACCCTCAAATGGGCAGGCCCTTCCGTATTACTGGCGTATATCATCGCCGGGCTGTTTGTTTTCTTCATCATGCGCTCAATGGGCGAAATGCTCTTTCTGGAGCCGGTGACCGGTTCCTTCGCCGTTTACGCACACCGCTATATGAGCCCGTTCTTCGGCTACCTGACGGCCTGGTCATACTGGTTTATGTGGATGGCGGTGGGCATCTCTGAAATCACCGCCATAGGGGTTTACGTCCAGTTCTGGTTCCCGGACATGGTCCAGTGGATACCGGCACTCATTGCCGTGGGGCTGGTGGCGCTGGCAAACCTGGCCGCCGTGCGCCTTTACGGTGAAATCGAGTTCTGGTTTGCGATGATCAAAGTAACCACCATCATCGTGATGATTGTTATTGGCCTGGGCGTGATTTTCTATGGCTTTGGCAACGGCGGACACGCCATCGGCTTTGGCAACCTGACTGAACATGGCGGCTTCTTCGCCGGCGGCTGGAAGGGCTTCCTGACGGCGCTGTGTATTGTTGTGGCCTCGTATCAGGGCGTGGAGCTGATCGGGATTACCGCCGGGGAAGCGAAAAACCCGCAGGTTACGCTGCGTAGCGCGGTGGGCAAAGTGCTTTGGCGCATCCTGATTTTCTACGTGGGCGCAATCTTCGTTATTGTGACCATCTTCCCGTGGAACGAAATCGGCACGACGGGGAGCCCGTTCGTATTAACCTTTGCGAAGATTGGGATTACAGCAGCAGCGGGTATCATCAACTTTGTGGTCCTGACGGCAGCGCTGTCAGGCTGTAACAGCGGGATGTACAGCTGTGGCCGTATGCTCTACGCGCTCTCGAAAAATAACCAGCTGCCTGCGGCAATGAGTAAAGTCTCACGTGCTGGCGTGCCGGTAGCGGGCGTCGCGGTCTCCATTGTCATCCTGCTGATTGGCTCCTGCCTGAATTACATCATCCCTAATCCGCAGCGCGTGTTTGTTTACGTCTACAGCGCCAGCGTGCTGCCGGGCATGGTGCCGTGGTTTGTTATCCTCATCAGCCAGCTGCGTTTTCGCCATGCGCATAAAAAAGCGATCGCCAGCCATCCGTTCCGCTCGATCCTTTTCCCGTATGCGAACTATTTGACGATGGCGTTCCTGATTTGCGTATTAATTGGAATGTACTTTAATGAAGATACCCGCATGTCGCTGTTTGTCGGACTGATCTTCCTGGCGGCAGTGACGGCCGCGTATAAGCTTTTTGGCCTGGGTCGCCGTGCCACTACGCAGAAAGTGGAGGAATAAGCGGCAAAATGTGCAAACCATAACCAAACGCGCATTTTTTTCAAAAAAGCACTAGACAGCGGGGACGGAGGTACGTAATATCCAGCCCCGCAACGGCGCTAAGCGCCCGTAGCTCAGCTGGATAGAGCGCTGCCCTCCGGAGGCAGAGGTCTCAGGTTCGAATCCTGTCGGGCGCGCCATTTTAGTTCCCGGCGCTAGAGCTGCGGTGGTCTGAGAAGTAGTCAGTACCGCGTGAAAGAATACAGTGGTGGCTATAGCTCAGTTGGTAGAGCCCTGGATTGTGATTCCAGTTGTCGTGGGTTCGAATCCCATTAGCCACCCCATTATTGAAAGAGTTGTGAATTGCGAAGGTGGCGGAATTGGTAGACGCGCTAGCTTCAGGTGTTAGTGTCCTTAGGATGTGGGGGTTCGAGTCCCCCCCCTCGCACCACGACTTTTTAAATGAATTGAACTAAAAATTCAAAAAAGCAGTACATCGGCGAGTAGCGCAGCTTGGTAGCGCAACTGGTTTGGGACCAGTGGGTCGGAGGTTCGAATCCTCTCTCGCCGACCAATTTTGAACCCCGCTTCGGCGGGGTTTTTTGTTTTCTGTAAGTTTTCTCCCCTGTCGTTATCTCCAGAAAGCACCCTTTATCATTGTCGCGATTCAGTGACATGCAAGTCATTGAAAATAAGATAAATAATTATTTGTGGGATTTACTGTCTCTTCCTGGCGACATATTTCTGCTTTTGCCGATACGCTATGAAGCTTCAGGTGCGACTTAACAGCATAATTTCCTTTTATCTTAAAATGTTGCGCCATGTAAAAGTTCTGCGTGTAAATCTGGCACGTAACGTGCAATAATATACGCGTAGATGCTCATTCCATCTCTTATGTTCGCCTTAGTGCCTCATAAACTCAGGAATGACGCAGAGCCATTTACGGTGCTTATCGTCCACTGACAGATGTCGCTTCGGCCTCATCAGACACCATGGACATAACGTTGAGTGAAGCACCAAATATGTTGTCTTACAGACCTGTTTTAACGCCTGCTTTTATAGCAGGCGTTTTTTTATGTCTTATTCCCGATACCCACGCATGATCAGGGCGACCAACAGCAGGGCGGCTGACGAGACCGTATAGAGCGCCAGCACTGAGCCAAGCCCAACAGCCACTATCGCTGTAATGCCGGTGAAAAGCGAGGCGCTGAGCGTTTGCCAGCGCCAGGCTTTACCGCTGGCTGACGCGGTTTGCGTGATATGAAAACTGCTGAGTACGCCAAACGTGCCGGCTGCGAAGAGAACGTTTGAGGCCAGATGCGCGATAAAGATCATCCCCAGCGCACATGCCATCCACCCGGACAACAACGGCAGCATTCCATAAGCGGCAAGAAAAATACCGAGACAAACGATGATTCGCGGCGTGTGGACGGCAATGCGCGTCAGGCTCTCTTTTTTTAGCAGCATGGGGCCGCAAAGTTGGCCCATGCTCCTTGCGAAAAGCAGAGGCAGAGCAAGGCCCGCCGCATTCTGAGGATGGAGCTGCTGCGCCAGGGCCGGAAGTAGCGCCATAGCCGGTGAGCCGACGGCCGCCAGCGCCGGCAAAATGAGCAGGCTGCGCTTTTGCCGAACGGTCAACGTCCGCCAGCGCAGTGGCGCGTGGGCTGCCTCTTCACCGGGGAGAGGTAGCAATGGCGAAGAAAACCGCCGCCCGGCCAGCCACAGCAGCAGCAGCGACCCGAGAAAACTGGCGGCATCAATAGCCAGCAAGGTAAACACGGAGGTCTGCTTGAATAGCACCACGCCGAGTCCAGTACCTAATAACACCTGAGAAGCAAAAATCACATTTTCCAGACAGGTCGCAGCAGGCAGCTCTGTTTCGCTAAGTCCGCGTTTAAAGAGCAATGTCAGCGCGGGCCAGCTCATCCCGCTGAGCAGCGCTTCGGTGGATTGCACGGCGAGTAGCGAGGCAATACTGTGATAACCCGCACCGAGCAGGGGGAAGAGCAGGGCGAGCAATCCCAGCCCCTCGGTCAGTATCAGCAGGAATACTGGAGAATAGCGCGAGCACAGCTTTTCGCCGATCGCGCTGCCGATGAATCCCGGAACCGTTGCGAAAAGAAAAGCGAGGGTGAGCAGGGCGGGCGGGGCCGACCACGCTAACAGTAAACCAAAGACCACGACCTGGGTTAGACCATTTCCCAGCGAAGAAAAGATAAAAGCACAGGCAAGCAGGCGCAGCCAGCGGTGGCAGCGCAGCGCTTCAATAAGCGCATACAAAAGCGAGTTCATGAAGATTTCCTTTCAAAAACGATTTAATCCACGCTGCAGAAAGTACGCGTGTGTGAAAAAAGGTTAATGAAAAGACATCGTTACATTGGCGGGTTCGTTTGCAGATGTGGGTGTAAAGAATGTAGCAGGAGAAAGGCGATAAAAAAAGGAGGCCGTCTGGCCTCCTTTTTTATTTATTGCGGGTTACCGTTATTTTGCAGCGTCAGCAACAGCCCATCGCGCCGCATGGCGGCCGCCTCTTCTGGCTTATGCTGTTTGTCCAGCGTATCGGCAAGCCACGCGTAGTCAAACGCGTCCGGACGCTGTTTCAGTGCCGCACGGAAGGCCAGGCTCGCCTCTTGCCATTCGCCGTGCTTCATCAGCGACTGGCCCAGGGTACTCCACAGCAGCGGACGGTCACCGACGGTTTTGATCTGCTGGCGCAGCACTTTTTCGACCTGCTCAGGGTTATTGGTTTTCAGGCGCGGGATCACCATGACCAGGCGATCGTCGTACTGGCGCTTCAGGCCGTCGAGAAGGATCTCCTGGGCAGTGTCATGATCGTCACATTCAATAAGATGTTCCGCCATGGCCACCTGCAGGGGGACCTGCTGGCGCGTTTTCCGGCTCTGATTCTTCCACCAGGTTTTCAGGCCTTCGCTGCCCAGGTCGGCGCGCGCCTGATCCATCAGGCCAATCCATGCCAGACGCTGAAGTTCATCACGATGTTCATCATCACCCACCTCGGCCTTCGCCATCGACGGAATAATGTCCAGCAACGAGCCCCACGCTCCGGTACGAATATAGGCCTGCTCCGCAAGGCGCAGGACTTCCGGATGACGCGGTGCGATTTCCAGCAGACGGTCAATGCCGTGGCGCGCCGCGTGGTTCTCATTGCGCGCGAGCTGCAGGCGGACGCGGGTAATTTCCACTGGGATCGGGTCGCCAGACGCCAGTTCTGACGCGCGTTCCAGATGCTGGTTAGCGCGGGCTTCATCACCGCGCTGCTGCGCCGCTTCGGCAGCCAGAAGATAGTTCACCACCGGCTGTTCCGCGTGATCGGCGTTTTTCGACATCAGCTTTTCAACCTGCTGGTAATCGCCTTCGGCCAGCTTTAGCAGTGCCTGTTCCGTTTGCTTACGGGCGCGGCGACGCTTACGACCAACGAACCAGCCGCGGGTATGGGCACCGGTGCGGAAAATACGGCGTAGGATCCATTCAACGGCAAGCAGGACCACGACGCCGAGGATCAGAACGATCGCCAGACCCGTTACGCTGGTTTCAATGTTGTAGTTATCGGTCTGGATCAGGACGTATCCCTGATGACCCGCAAGCATCGGGCCCAGGACGATCCCGGCGATCAGCAGGATGAAGAGTAAAAGGACTTTTAGCATCATTACTCTCCCTGTGGCGCGCTTTCAGGCGCTGGTGCCGCCGCTGTGCCGGTCTGCCCGGCCGGAACGCCCGGCTGCGCCAGCAGGTTACGCACGCGCGTCTGCATCAGCTTCTCCAGAATCGGCTGGCTGGCCAGTTTATCCGGCACGTTCATGGTGATGTTCTGCTGGCTCAGCTTGTCGATATCTTCGAGGAAGGCGGTGGTCGTTGCATCATCGGTGTTGTAGTAGGCGCGTACCCACGTCGAGACGTTATCCAGCGCCTGTTTGTACGTTTCTTCCTGATGGCGCGGCACGGCCTGCGCCGCGACCAGCAGGCGGGAACGGATGTTTTCGCGCAGATAGATATCCTGATTCGGCGCTAACAGCGGTACGGCGGTTTCATCGCGACGGCGGATGGTGATGAAGCTGTCCATAAAGTTCTGCCAGCTTTTCTGCAGGTTTATGCGCCATTCGCTCAGGGAGCTGGACAGCTCGGTACCGTCAGAGTCCATCGGGGAGTCGTCGTCATTGTTATCCGCCAGCTGCAGGTTATCTATTTGATTCGAAAGCTGGTTCACCTTGAGGATAATGCCGTCGTAATCCACCTGTGAAACGGCGGAGAGGCTGGCAATATCTTCGGTAATCGCACGGCGCGCGGTAATGAGGCTCGGGTCGTTCATGTCGGCCAGGCTCGCATCGGCGCTTTTCAGCAGCGCGGCGGCGGTGGTCACGTCCTGATCGCTCCACAGCTTACGCCCGGCGAGTTTGACGAGGAAATCGGCCTGCGAGAGCAGCCAGGTTTTGGCATCGGTGCCGGAGATGGTGGCGACTTTCTGCTGTACTTCGCCCAGCTGTTTGGTCAGCTCTTCCTGTTTGCTGTTCGCCTCGGCAAGCGCGGCGGCCTGCTGCTTAATCACCGCTTCCAGCTCGGTTTTCTGCGTTTCCTGCGCTTTTTGCAGGGAGGTAAGCTGATTGACCAGCGTATCGCTGGTGGCCGTCTGGTTAGCACTCTGTTGCTTTACCAGACCATACAGGCCGGCGCCTGCTGCCAGCGCAATGGCGATGGCAATCGCGCTCAGCGCGAGGCTGGTTTTATTGCTGCCGTTTTTCTTCTCAGCGGTTTTCTCAGTCGTCTCTGGCTGTGGCGTTGTCTCCACAGTCTCCCTGGTCTCTTCAACCACGGCGGAGGATTTTTCGTGTTCCGTCATTATGGCTTCCCATTTGAGAGTTATTGTAATGCGCGCAGCAGCGCATCGTTGTCGGCGTTATCAGCGATCCGAATATCCTGCCAGCCCAGTTCCCGGGCGAGGTTCGCCAGACGCTCACTGACGACCAGAAGCCGACAGCGGAGTAACCAGTTTTCGCGATACCAACGCGGTATTAGCGACCAAAGCTGTTGTAACATTTCACCGCTGGTGACCACCAGCGTATTAATACCGCGCGCGTGCCAGCGCATCGCCTCTTCAGCACCGTCGTAGTGTTTCGCACAGCGCTGGTAGCACTCAACAAACGTGACGTCAGCCCCGCGTTCCCGCAACGTTTCACCCAGCAGTTCGCGGCCACCGTTGCCGCGCAAAATGAGCGCGCGCTTTCCGGCAATAGTTTGTAATTCAGGTAATTGTAGCAAGACTTCGCTGATTTCCCGATCCAACGGGTAGCGAACGTCTGTTCCACTCACGGTATGTAAGGCCAGCGCGGTGGTTCTGCCGATAGCGAAATAGCGCGGAGCGGTCGGCCAGCGTGTTCCCGCCTGTTGCAGCTGCGCATGGGCAAATTCCACGGCATGCTGCGATAGCGCAAACAGCAGGTCGCCTTCCTGAAGAGTATTCATCTGGTCGGCGAGCGCAGAGAGCTCCCGACCGGGGGAGAATTCAATTAGCGGAAAACTCCAGGCCACCTGCCCCAGTGCGCGCAGACGGCTCACTAACTGCTCTCCTGCGGGAGAAGGGCGGGTGACAAGAATACTCATGCAGGGGGTTCTCCGTTATAGACCTCGGCCAGAATTTCACGTGCGCCGTTATTCAGCAGCTCTTCCGCCAGCGACACGCCAAGCGCTTCGGCATCCTGCGGCTTGCCGCGACGTTCGCCGCGCACCATCTGTGAACCGTCCGGCGCGCCCACCAGCGCACGCAGCCACAGTTCACCGTCTGTTAATTCAGCATAGCTGCCAATCGGCACCTGACACCCGCCTTCGAGGCGAGTATTCATCGCCCGCTCGGCTTTTACGCGGGTTGCGGTCTCGTCATGGTTCAGCGGAGCGAGCAGCTCGCGGGTGCGCGCATCGTTCAGACGGCACTCAATGCCGACGGCGCCCTGTCCGACGGCCGGCAGCGACAGCTCTGGTGGCAACGCCACGCGAATGCGTTCCTCCAGCCCCAGGCGCTTCAGGCCTGCAACGGCAAGAATAATGGCATCGTAATCGCCGTTATCCAGCTTGCCCAGACGCGTGCCAACGTTACCGCGCAGCGAGCGGATGATAAGGTCAGGACGACGCTCCGCCAGCTGACACTGACGGCGTAAACTGGACGTGCCAACCACGCTACCCGCCGGCAGCGCGTCGAGCGAGTCATAGTGGTTCGAGACAAACGCGTCACGCGGATCTTCGCGCTCGCAGATGGTCACCAGCCCCAGCCCTTCCGGGAACTCGACGGGCACGTCTTTCATCGAATGTACGGCGATATCGGCGCGGTTCTCAAGCAATGCCAGTTCCAGCTCTTTGACAAACAGGCCCTTGCCGCCCACTTTCGCCAGCGGCGTATCCAGAATCACGTCACCGCGCGTGACCATCGGCACCAGCTCGACGCGCAATCCACTGTGGCAGGCTTCAAGGCGCTGCTTAACATAATGTGCCTGCCAGAGCGCGAGAGGGCTTTGGCGTGTGGCAATTCTCAAAACATTGTCTAACATGCTTGTTACCGTCATTATCAATCGCTAACCATCCTAACATTGTTGACTCTGGGATGGCAGTTTTACGGTTGATGAAGCGTGAGAGGGACAAGGCGGCGTATTCGTCAGCCATAGCCGTATTCAGGAATTTACACGTACAGAACGGTGCTACACTTGTATGTAGCGCATCTTTCTTTACGGTCAACCGGCAAGGTGTTAAATTGATCACGTTTTAGACCATTTTTTCGTCGGTACCACCATAATGACAAGGGCGAAAAAAGGGTAACGGTTATCTTTTTGAAATACTGCGGGCTCGCTGTTATTCGTGTTTTGAATAGCTTACGACACCCGGAAACATCAGGCGATACGTCTTGTACCTCTATATTGAGACTCTGAAACAGAGACTGGATGCCATAAATCAACTGCGTGTGGATCGCGCGCTTGCTGCCATGGGCCCTGCTTTCCAGCAGGTATACAGTCTGCTGCCGACATTATTGCACTATCACCACCCGCTAATGCCTGGCTACCTTGATGGTAACGTTCCCCAGGGCATTTGCCTCTTCACGCCTGATGAAACCCAACAGCATTATTTGAACGAGCTGGAACTCTACCGCGGCATGCCGCCTCAGGTTTCTCCGAAAGGTGAACTGCCGATTACCGGCGTTTACTCGATGGGGAGCACCTCATCGGTAGGGCAGAGCTGTTCTTCGGACCTGGATATCTGGGTCTGCCATCAATCCTGGCTCGATAACGAAGAGCGCCAGCTGCTGCAGCGTAAATGCAGCCTGCTGGAAAGCTGGGCGGCCTCGCTTGGCGTGGAAGTGAGCTTCTTCCTGATTGATGAAAACCGTTTCCGCCATAATGAAAGCGGCAGTCTGGGTGGTGAGGACTGCGGCTCGACTCAGCACATCCTGTTGCTGGATGAGTTTTACCGTACTGCCGTTCGCCTGGCCGGGAAACGTATTCTGTGGAATATGGTGCCGTGCGATGAAGAAGAGAATTATGACGATTACGTCATGTCGCTTTACTCGCAGGGCGTACTGACGCCAAACGAGTGGCTGGATCTGGGCGGCCTCAGCTCCCTGTCCGCCGAAGAGTACTTTGGCGCAAGCCTCTGGCAGCTCTATAAGAGTATTGATTCACCGTACAAAGCGGTGCTGAAAACCCTGCTGCTGGAAGCCTACTCGTGGGAATACCCTACGCCGCGCCTGCTGGCGAAAGATATCAAGCAGCGCCTGCACGATGGCGAAATTGTCTCCTACGGGCTCGACGCCTACTGCATGATGCTGGAGCGCGTTACCGAATACCTGAAAGCCATTGATGACACCACGCGTCTTGACCTGGTGCGTCGATGTTTCTATCTCAAGGTCTGTGAAAAGCTGAGCCGTGAGCGCGCCTGCGTGGGCTGGCGTCGTGAAGTGGTCAGTCAGCTTGTGAAAGAGTGGGGATGGGACGAAGCGCGTCTGTCCATGCTTGATAACCGCGCCAGCTGGAAGATCGATCAGGTGCGTGGAGCGCACAACGAACTGCTCGACGCGATGATGCAAAGCTACCGTAACCTGATCCGCTTTGCGCGCCGCAATAACCTTAGCGTCTCCGCCAGCCCGCAGGATATCGGGGTGTTAACCCGTAAGCTGTACGCCGCGTTTGAAGCGCTGCCGGGCAAAGTGACCCTGGTTAACCCGCAGATTTCGCCTGACCTGTCAGAACCGAACTTGACCTTTATCTATGTGCCGCCGGGCCGCGCGAACCGCACCGGGTGGTATCTGTACAACCGTGCGCCAAGCATGGATTCCATCATCAGCCATCAGCCGCTGGAATATAACCGCTATCTGAATAAGCTGGTGGCCTGGGCCTGGTTTAACGGCCTGCTGACCTCGCGCACGCGCCTGTTTATCAAAGGCAACGAGGTGGTCGATTTAGCCAAGTTGCAGGAGATGGTGGCGGATGTGTCGCACCACTTCCCGCTGCGTCTGCCTGCCCCAACGCCAAAAGCGCTCTACAGCCCGTGTGAAATTCGCCATCTGGCGATCATCGTCAACCTGGAATACGACCCGACGGCGGCCTTCCGCAATCAGGTAGTCCATTTTGACTTCCGCAAGCTGGACGTCTTCAGCTTTGGCGAGCAGCAAAACTGCCTGGTGGGCAGCGTAGACCTGCTGTACCGCAACTCGTGGAACGAAGTGCGTACCCTGCACTTCAACGGCGAGCAGGCGATGATTGAAGCGCTGAAAACCATTCTCGGCAAGATGCACCAGGACGCCGCGCCGCCGGACAGCGTCGAAGTGTTCTGCTACAGCCAGCACCTTCGCGGTTTAATTCGTACCCGCGTGCAGCAGCTGGTGTCTGAATGCATCGAACTGCGTCTATCCAGCACCCGCCAGGAAACCGGGCGCTTTAAAGCGCTGCGCGTCTCCGGGCAGACGTGGGGCCTGTTCTTCGAGCGTCTGAACGTGTCGGTGCAGAAGCTGGAAAACGCTATCGAGTTCTACGGCGCGATTTCACACAACAAGCTGCACGGCCTGTCGGTTCAAGTGGAAACCAACCACGTCAAGCTGCCGCAGGTGGTGGATGGCTTTGCCAGTGAAGGGATTATTCAGTTCTTCTTTGAAGAGTCGGGCGACGATGCCGGGTTCAACATCTACATTCTGGATGAGACCAACCGCGCCGAGGTGTATCACCACTGTGAAGGCAGCAAAGAGGAGCTGGTGCGCGACGTCAGCCGCTTCTACTCTTCCTCGCATGACCGTTTCACCTACGGTTCCAGCTTTATCAACTTCAACCTGCCGCAGTTCTATCAGATTGTGAACGTTGACGGTCGTACGCAGGTGATCCCGTTCCGCACCCAGACCGTCACGCCTGCCGCGCCTGCCAATCAGGACACCGCCCCGCTGTTGCAGCAGTATTTCTCCTGAGCCTTTTCGCCGGGTAAGCGCAGTGCCACCCGGCACAGAAACTACCTGAAACGCACTTCCTCGCCCGCCTGCGCGGTCGCCGCCTGTTCCAGCAGATCCCAGAACGTTTCGCCGCTGCGATCGCAAACCCACTCGTCACCCTTCAAATCAAAGTGATAGCCGCCCTGTTTGGCCGCCAGCCACACCTGGTGAAGCGGCTCCTGACGGTTAATAATAATTTTGCTGCCGTTTTCGAAGCTCAGGGTCAGAATGCCGCCGTTGATTTCACAATCGATATCGCTGTCGCCGTCCCAGTCGTCAATACGCTCTTCGATGGTCATCCACAGGGTGTCGGCAAGGCGATGGAATTCACTGTCGTTCATGGTTTTGTTCCTGTTTTTCGTGATGGCGGCAGTATAACGCTAAATAATTCCCGTTGCAGGAAAGCGGCAAACTCTTGCTTTTGTGTCTTCTCCTGCGATGATAGAAACAGATTTGAACTTACGGGCAACTTTATAATGAAAAACGCTTTCCGAACGCTTGCCGTTCTCATCACGCTGTTTAGCCTGACCGGCTGCGGACTGAAGGGACCACTCTACTTCCCGCCTGCGGATAAAACCGCGCCGCCGCCGACAAAACCGGTTAACAGCGGCATCGAGTCTTCCACGCCAAAGACTAACGATCGTGGCGATAACGGCGGTCCGACTCAGGTTAACCTCTGACGACAACGTTCTGTACCCGCGCAATGGAGCAAATGATGCAGTTCTCTAAAATGCATGGCCTTGGCAACGATTTTATGGTCGTCGACGCGGTAACGCAGAATGTGTTTTTCTCCCCGGAACTGATCCGCCGCCTGGCGGATCGGCACGTGGGCGTGGGGTTCGATCAGCTGCTGGTGGTTGAGCCGCCCTACGATCCTGACCTCGATTTCCACTACCGTATTTTCAACGCTGACGGCAGTGAGGTTAACCAGTGCGGCAATGGCGCGCGCTGTTTCGCCCGCTTTGTCCGCCTGAAAGGGCTCACCAATAAGCGCGATATCCGCGTCAGTACCGCCAACGGTCGTATGGTGCTCAGCGTTACCGACGATGAGCTGGTGCGCGTCAATATGGGTGAGCCTAACTTCGAGCCTTCCGCCGTGCCGTTTCGCGCAAACAAAGCGGAAAAGACCTATATTATGCGGGCGGCCGAGCAGACAGTATTGTGCGGCGTTGTCTCGATGGGTAACCCGCACTGCGTGATTCAGGTGGATGACGTGGAAACCGCGGCGGTCGAAACGCTCGGTCCGGTGCTGGAGAGCCACGAGCGGTTCCCGGAGCGGGCGAACATCGGCTTTATGCAGGTAGTGAAGCGTGAACACATCCGTCTGCGGGTTTACGAGCGCGGCGCGGGCGAAACCCAGGCCTGCGGAAGCGGCGCCTGTGCGGCGGTGGCCGTCGGTATCTCCCAGGGGTTACTGGCAGAAGAGGTTCGCGTGGAATTACCGGGCGGGCGTCTTGATATCGCCTGGAAAGGAGCGGGTCATCCACTGTACATGACTGGCCCGGCGACACATGTTTATGACGGGTTTATCCATCTATGAAACAACCAGGGGAAGAACTGCAGGAAACAGTGACGGAACTGGACGACAGCGCTGTTGTTGATTATCTGCTGAACAATCCTGAGTTTTTTATTCGCAATGCACGCGTCGTCGAACGAATGCGCGTGCCGCATCCGGTTCGCGGGACCGTGTCGCTGGTCGAATGGCACATGGCGCGCGCGCGTAACCACATCAACCAGCTTGAAGAGAATATGACGCTGTTGATGGAGCAGGCCAGCACCAACGAAAGCCTGTTCTATCGCCTTCTGCACCTGCAGGCGCGTCTGGCCTCGGCGCACAGCCTTGAAGAGTTTCTCAGCCGCTTCCACCGCTGGGCGCGCGAGCTGGGGCTGGCGGGCGCAACGATTCGTCTGTTCCCTGACCGCTGGCGCATTGGCGCACCGTCGGGGTTCACCCATCTGGCGCTCAGCCGTCAGGCGTTTGAACCGCTGCGCATTCAGCGCCTGGGTCATGAGCATCACTATCTGGGGCCGCTGAACGGACCTGAGCTGCTGGTAGTGCTGCCGGAAGCCAAAGCGATTGGCTCGGTGGCGATGTCGCTGATGGGGCGCGATGGCGACCTGGGGGTAATATTATTTACCAGCCGCGACGCGCACCACTATGAGCAGGGGCAAGCCACGCACCTGCTGCAGGAGATCGCCCTGATGCTGCCCGAGCTGCTGGAGCGCTGGATTGAACGCGTATGACGGACGGACTGCTCGCCACTGACGTCACCCGGTTTCTGCGCTATCTGGGCGTTGAGCGTCAGCTCAGCCCCATCACGCTGCTTAACTATCAGCGTCAGCTTGATGCCATCATGCAGATTGCCGAAGAAATCGGCCTGAAAAGCTGGCAACAATGTGACGCCGCCACGGTACGCGGGTTCGTCGTGCGTAGCCGTAAAAAAAACCTTAGCCCGGCGAGCCTTGCGCTGCGGCTCTCTGCCCTGCGCAGCTTCTTCGACTGGCTGGTCAGCCAGGGCGGCCTGAAAGCTAACCCGGCAAAAGGGATCGCCACGCCGAAAGCCCCGCGCCATCTGCCGAAAAATATTGACGTCGACGACGTAAACCGCCTGCTGGATATCGATCTGAACGATCCGCTCGCCGTGCGCGACCGCGCGATGCTGGAGGTGATGTACGGCGCGGGCCTGCGTCTCTCCGAACTGGTGAACCTCGACTTAAGGCATCTCGATCTGGAATCCGGCGAAGTGTGGGTGATGGGCAAGGGCAGCAAAGAGCGCCGCCTGCCGATTGGCCGCAACGCCGTCTCCTGGATTGAGCACTGGCTGGATCTGCGCGGCCTGTTTGGCGCGGAAGAGGATGCGCTGTTTTTATCAAAGCTCGGCAAGCGGATCTCCGCGCGTAACGTGCAGAAGCGCTTTGCGGAGTGGGGCATCAAGCAGGGGCTGAACAGCCACGTGCATCCCCACAAGCTGCGCCACTCCTTTGCGACACACATGCTGGAATCGAGCGGCGATCTGCGTGGCGTACAGGAACTGCTTGGCCACGCGAATCTGTCGACCACTCAAATCTACACCCACTTAGACTTCCAACACCTTGCCTCGGTGTATGACGCGGCGCATCCACGCGCCAAACGGGGGAAATAATGCGTTTTTACCGCCCACTCGGTCAGATCTCAGCCCTGACGTTTGACCTTGATGACACCCTTTATGACAACCGCGAGGTGATCCTGCGTACCGAGCAGGAGTCGCTGGCGTTTGTGCAGAACTACCATCCCGCGCTGAAGGCGATGCAGAACAAGGACTTCCAGAAGCTGCGTCAGTCCCTGCGGGAGACCGAGCCGGACATTTACCACGACGTGACCGAATGGCGTCGTCGCGCGGTTGAGCAGGCGATGCTGAACGCGGGTCTGAGCGCACAGGATGCCGCCGTCGGTGCCGAAGCGGCAATGGAAAACTTCGCCAAATGGCGTAGCCGCATCGACGTGCCACAGGAAACCCACGACACGCTGGCGAAGCTTGCCGAAAAGTGGCCGCTGGTGGCCATCACCAACGGCAATGCCCAGCCGGAGCTGTTTGGCCTCAGCGATTATTTTGAATTCGTGCTGCGCGCGGGTCCGCACGGGCGCGCGAAGCCGTTCAGCGACATGTACCATCTGGCAGCGGAGAAGCTTAACCTGCCGCTGGGTGAGATCCTGCACGTGGGCGATGACCTGACCACCGACGTGGCCGGTGCCATCCGCTGCGGCATGCAGGCCTGCTGGATCAAGCCAGAAAATGCGGAGCTGATGACCGCAACAGACAGCCGTCTTCTGCCGCACGTGGAAATTTCGCGGTTGGCATCCCTCACGACGCTGATATAATCATCAATTGTTCTGTATAAATTAACAGGGTTTTGGCGAGTGGAAACATTTGCCTGCCCGACATGACGTGACGGTGCCAATGGACGTTTCTTACCTGCTCGACAGCCTTAATGACAAACAGCGTGACGCGGTTGCCGCCTCGCGCACCAACCTGCTGGTTCTGGCTGGGGCGGGGAGTGGTAAGACACGCGTGCTGGTTCACCGTATCGCCTGGCTGCAGAGCGTGGAAAACTGCTCACCGTACTCGATTATGGCCGTGACGTTTACCAACAAGGCGGCGGCGGAGATGCGTCACCGTATCGCCCAGCTGATGGGCACCAGCCAGGGCGGCATGTGGGTTGGCACCTTCCACGGCCTGGCGCACCGTCTGCTGCGCGCGCACCATATGGACGCTAACCTGCCGCAGGATTTCCAGATCCTCGACAGCGAAGATCAGCTCCGTCTGCTGAAGCGCCTGATCAAGGCGATGAACCTCGATGAGAAGCAGTGGCCGCCGCGTCAGGCGATGTGGTACATCAACGGTCAGAAAGACGAGGGGCTGCGCCCGCACCACATTCAGAGTTTCGGCAACCCGGTCGAGCAGACCTGGCAGAACGTCTATAAGGCCTATCAGGAAGCGTGCGACCGCGCCGGCCTGGTGGATTTCGCCGAACTGCTGCTGCGCGCCCACGAGCTGTGGCTCAACAAACCGCATATCCTGCAGCACTACCGCGAACGCTTCACCAACATCCTGGTGGACGAATTCCAGGATACCAACAACATCCAGTACGCGTGGATCCGCCTGCTGGCCGGAGATACCGGCAAGGTGATGATCGTGGGCGATGACGACCAGTCGATCTACGGCTGGCGCGGCGCGCAGGTGGAAAACATCCAGCGCTTCCTCAACGATTTTCCCGGCGCGCAAACCATCCGTCTGGAGCAGAACTACCGCTCAACCAGCAACATCCTGAGCGCGGCCAACGCCCTGATTGAGAACAACAACGGGCGTCTGGGCAAAAAGCTGTGGACCGACGGCGTCGACGGCGAACCGATCTCGATTTACTGCGCCTTCAACGAGCTCGACGAAGCCCGCTTCGTGGTGAACCGCATCAAAACCTGGCAGGACAACGGCGGCGCGCTGGAGCAGTGCGCCATTCTCTACCGCAGCAACGCCCAGTCGCGCGTGCTGGAAGAGGCGCTGCTGCAGGTGAGCATGCCGTACCGCATTTACGGCGGCATGCGATTCTTCGAACGTCAGGAGATCAAAGATGCGCTTTCGTATCTGCGCCTGATCGCCAACCGCAACGACGACGCGGCGTTTGAGCGCGTGGTGAACACGCCGACTCGCGGGATTGGCGACCGTACGCTGGACGTGGTGCGTCAGGCCTCGCGCGATCGCCAGCTGACGCTGTGGCAGGCGTGCCGCGAGCTGCTGCAGGAAAAAGCCCTCGCCGGACGTGCCGCCAGCGCGCTCCAGCGCTTCCTGGAATTAATTGATGCCCTGGCGCAGGAAACCGCCGACATGCCGCTGCACGTGCAGACCGACCGGGTGATTAAAGACTCCGGGCTGCGTACCATGTACGAGCAGGAAAAAGGCGAAAAGGGGCAGACCCGTATCGAGAACTTAGAGGAACTGGTCACGGCAACGCGCCAGTTCAGCTACAACGAAGAAGACGAAGACCTGATGCCGCTGCAGGCGTTCCTCTCTCACGCCGCGCTGGAAGCGGGTGAAGGGCAGGCGGACACCTGGCAGGACGCGGTTCAGCTGATGACCCTGCACTCCGCCAAAGGTCTGGAATTCCCGCAGGTGTTTATCGTCGGCATGGAAGAGGGCATGTTCCCAAGCCAGATGTCGCTCGATGAAGGCGGGCGTCTGGAAGAAGAACGTCGTCTGGCCTACGTGGGCGTGACGCGAGCGATGCAGAAGCTGACGCTAACCTACGCTGAAACCCGCCGCCTGTACGGTAAAGAGGTCTATCACCGTCCGTCACGCTTTATCGGTGAACTGCCGGAAGAGTGCGTGGAAGAGGTGCGTCTGCGCGCCAGCATCAGCCGTCCGGTTAGCCATCCGCGCATGGGCTCGCCGATCTCTGAAACCGACACCGGCTACAAGCTGGGCCAGCGCGTGCGCCATTCGAAGTTTGGTGAAGGTACCATTGTGAATCTGGAAGGCAGCGGCGAGCACAGCCGCCTGCAGGTGGCGTTCCAGGGGCAGGGGATCAAATGGCTGGTGGCGGCCTACGCGAAGCTGGAAACAGTCTAACATTCAGAAAAATATCATTATTTTGTAATAATCTGCTAGCCTTATACAGTGAAGGTCAATTAATGCCCTTCAGCGTTCCGTTGCGTGTTGACGCCACAGTTACTGCTGGCGTAACATGCGCGCACGATTACGCTAAGAGGACATTCGCCTTGGACACACCCAGTAGATACTGGCTCAATTCCCTGTCATCCAGGAACAACTCCTAAGGCTATCTCCTCATGCTGATGGCCTTAGTGGTTGTCAGCGACTGCATTATTCCCGTCGCGCTGAGTCAGGCTGTTTAATGGTCTGAAACCCAATTTGTTTCTGTGTGCCCACCGAACTGTCCGATATTTTTTGCATTGGGAGTCCCGGTCATGTTGAGCGCATTTCAACTCGAAAATAACCGACTGACTCGGCTTGAAGCCGAAGAGTCACAGCCCCTCATTGATGCCGTATGGGTGGATCTGGTCGAGCCGGACGACGATGAGCGCCTTCGCGTACAATCTGAGCTGGGGCAAAGCCTGGCAACCCGCCCGGAACTGGAAGACATCGAAGCCTCCGCGCGTTTCTTTGAAGATGAAGACGGCCTGCACATTCACTCCTTCTTCTTCTTTGAAGATGCGGAAGATCACGCGGGCAACTCCACCGTGGCGTTTACCATTCGCGACGGTCGTCTGTTTACTCTGCGTGAACGCGAACTGCCGGCATTCCGTCTCTACCGCATGCGCGCCCGCAGCCAGGCGATGGTGGACGGCAACGCTTACGAGCTGCTGCTCGATCTGTTCGAGACTAAAATTGAACAGCTGGCGGATGAAATTGAAAACATCTACAGCGATCTGGAAAAGCTGAGCCGCGTGATCATGGAAGGCCATCAGGGGGATGAGTACGACGAAGCGCTTTCGACGCTGGCAGAGCTGGAAGATATCGGCTGGAAGGTGCGCTTGTGTCTGATGGATACCCAGCGCGCGCTGAACTTCCTGGTGCGCAAGGCGCGTCTGCCGGGCGGTCAGCTGGAGCAGGCGCGTGAGATCTTACGCGATATCGAATCCCTGCTGCCGCACAACGAATCTCTGTTCCAGAAGGTGAACTTCCTGATGCAGGCGGCGATGGGCTTTATCAACATCGAGCAGAACCGCATCATCAAGATCTTCTCGGTAGTGTCCGTGGTGTTCCTGCCGCCGACGCTGGTGGCGTCCAGCTACGGGATGAACTTCGAGTTTATGCCGGAGCTGAAGTGGAGCTTTGGCTACCCGGGGGCGATTATCTTTATGATCCTCGCCGGGCTGGCACCGTATCTGTACTTTAAGCGTCGGAACTGGCTGTAAAATCTGGCGGGTGGCGCTGCGCTTACCCGCCCTACAAAACATCTACATTCCTCTGCGGATTCTGCGCTGGGTATAAATCGCATCGGCGACGAAAATCGCCAGCGCCACCCAGATAAAGGCGAAGGTCACCATCTTATCCGCACCCGGCACTTCGCCATAAAACACCACTGCCAGCAGGAACATCAGCGTCGGGCCAATGTACTGGAAGAAGCCCAGCGTGGAGAGGCGCAGGCGCGTTGCCGCACCGGTGAAGCACAGCAGCGGAATGGTGGTCACTACGCCCGCCGCCATCAGCATCAGGTTCAGCGACCACGGGTTGCTGCCCATATGGCTGGTGGCGCTGTCGGCGATACCGAACAGATAGATCGCCGCCACCGGCAGCAGCCACAGGGTTTCAAACAGCATCCCGGTTTGCGCTTCCACCGCAATTTTCTTACGTACCAGGCCGTAAAAAGCAAAGCTGAACGCCAGACCGAGAGCGATAATCGGCAGCGAGCCAAACGTCCACAGCTGCACCAGCACGCCGCAGAAGGCGAGAATCACCGCCACCCACTGCATCCGGCGGAAGCGTTCGCCGAGGAAAATCATCCCCAGCACGATATTCACCAGCGGGTTAATGAAGTACCCCAGGCTCGCTTCGAGCATGTGGTGGTTATTCACCGCCCAGATAAACAGCAGCCAGTTGCCGCCGATCAGCACCGCAGAAAGCGCCAGCAGGAAGACCTTTTTAGGGGTTTGCAGCAGCGTTTTAACGCCGGACCACTGACGGCTGAGGCTCATCAGCGCGATCATGAAGAAGAACGACCAGATGACGCGGTGAGTGAGGATCTCGTCGGCCGGAACATAGGCGATAAATTTGAAGTACGCCGGGGCGATACCCCAAATAAAATAAGCGGCAAGGGCGAGTAAAACGCCCTGCCGCGTCTGTTTAGCATCCATCGGGAAAATCCATGACAAAAAAGTGAATCAATTTTACCCGAATTTGCCGCCTCAACCCACAATATAAGTGGCGGTTGCGCTGGCGATATAAACCTGCTCCTCGTTATGCAGCTCAACGCGGGCAACGGCAACTTTGTTCCCGGCACGCAGCAGGCTGCTGGTGCAGGTAAAGCGGTTTCCGCGCCCCGGGCGAAGATAGTCGACGCGTAAATCAATGGTGCCCATGCGCGCCAGACGCTGGCGGAGTTCATCTTCGTTGATGGTGTCATGGCGCGTCAGCGTACTGCCCACGCAGACCAGGCCTGCCGCCACGTCCAGCGCGGAGGCAATCACCCCTCCGTGCAGAATACTTTGCGCCCAGTTACCCACCATCATCGGCTGGTTGTTGAAACTCAGCTGGGCAAACTCTTTCTCGTAACGCTCCAGCTCAAGACCCAGTGCACGGTTAAACGGCATATGGTAAACAAAAATCTCGCCCACGAGTTTTAACACTTCTTCGGCGGTAAGCATGGCTGACATGAGGCATTACATCCTTATTGTTAATGAAATGTTGATTTTATGCTTCAGCAATAAGGAATTCCACTTTCAGAAACGAGGATGCAGCAGTTATCGCAGAAGTCTGTAGAATGTTCGCCTCATAACTATTCAGGTAATTTTACTCTTTGCAGGAGAACACCACCGATGCGGACGTATCTGGCCTGGTTACTGGCGGCGGTTGCGCTGCCCCTCACAGCATATGCGCAGGAAGCGACGATTAAAGAAGTCCATGATAAACCTGCCGTTAAGGGCAGCATTATCGCTAATATGCTGCAGGAGCATGACAATCCGTTCACGCTCTACCCCTATGACACCAACTACGTGATCTACACCCAGACCAGCGATCTCAACAAAGAGGCGATAAGCTCCTATAACTGGTCTGATAATGCGCGTAAAGATGAGGTGAAGTTCCAGCTTAGCCTCGCGTTCCCGTTCTGGCGCGGTATTCTGGGGCCAAACTCGGTGCTCGGCGCGTCTTATACGCAGAAATCCTGGTGGCAGCTCTCCAACAGCGGCGAATCTTCACCGTTCCGTGAAACCAACTATGAGCCGCAGCTTTTCCTCGGCTTCGCAACGGACTATGAATTTGCTGGCTGGACGCTGCGCGACGTCGAAGTGGGCTTTAACCATGATTCTAACGGACGTTCCGATCCAACCTCCCGTAGCTGGAACCGCGCCTATACGCGCCTGATGGCGCAGAACGGTAACTGGATGGTGGAAGTGAAGCCGTGGTATGTGCTCGGCAGCACCGATGACAACCCGGATATCACCAAATATATGGGCTACTACCAGCTCAAAGTCGGCTACCAGCTTGGTGATGCCGTGCTGAGCGCGAAAGGCCAGTACAACTGGAACACCGGCTACGGCGGTGCGGAGCTCGGTCTGAGCTACCCGGTGACGAAGCACGTGCGTCTCTATACCCAGGTGTATAGCGGCTACGGCGAGTCGCTGATCGACTACAACTTCAATCAGACTCGCGTTGGCGTGGGCGTAATGCTGAACGATATTCTCTAAGCTGCTCGAATGTTTTTGCGTTAAACGTTGAAGTTTCTCTCTCAGGCGCTGAAAATAGCGCCTGTTTTATTTTTCGCAAATGGGGTTAACGTGGCGCAGGCGGAAGTATTGAATCAGGAGTCGCTGGCTAAACAGGTTTTGCATGAAACCTTTGGCTACCAGCAGTTCCGCCCCGGCCAGGAAACCATCATTGAAACGGTGCTGGAAGGCCGAGACTGCCTGGTGGTGATGCCGACCGGCGGCGGTAAATCCCTCTGTTATCAGGTGCCCGCGCTGGTGCTTAACGGCCTGACGGTCGTGGTATCGCCTCTCATTTCCCTGATGAAAGACCAGGTTGACCAGCTGCTCGCCAACGGCGTGGCGGCGGCCTGTCTTAACTCGACCCAAACCCGGGAGCAGCAGCAAGAGGTGATGGCCGGGTGCCGCACCGGGCAGATCCGCCTGCTGTATATCGCGCCGGAACGCCTGATGCTGGATAACTTCCTCGACCATCTCGCGCACTGGAACCCGGTCCTGCTGGCGGTGGATGAAGCGCACTGTATCTCCCAGTGGGGACACGATTTCCGCCCGGAATATGCCGCCCTCGGCCAGCTGCGTCAGCGCTTCCCCGAGCTGCCGTTTATGGCGCTTACCGCCACGGCGGACGACACCACGCGTCTGGACATTGTTCGCCTGCTGGGGCTGAACGACCCGTATATTCAGGTCAGCAGCTTCGACCGCCCGAACATCCGCTACATGCTGATGGAAAAATTCAAGCCGCTGGACCAGCTCCTGCGCTACGTTCAGGAGCAGCGCGGCAAGTCCGGTATCATCTACTGCAACAGCCGCGCGAAGGTGGAAGACACCGCCGCGCGTCTGCAAAACCGTGGCTTTAGCGCCGCGGCCTATCACGCCGGGCTGGAAAACCATATCCGCGCCGACGTGCAGGAGAAATTCCAGCGCGACGACCTGCAAATCGTGGTCGCGACGGTGGCGTTCGGGATGGGCATCAACAAGCCGAACGTGCGCTTTGTGGTGCATTTCGACATTCCGCGCAATATCGAATCCTACTATCAGGAGACCGGCCGCGCCGGGCGTGACGGCCTGCCTGCGGAAGCGATGCTGTTTTACGATCCGGCTGATATGGCGTGGCTGCGCCGCTGTCTGGAAGAGAAGCCGCAGGGACAACTCCAGGACATTGAGCGCCACAAGCTCAACGCGATGGGTGCCTTCGCTGAAGCGCAAACCTGCCGCCGTCTGGTGCTGCTCAACTACTTTGGTGAGGGGCGACAGGAGCCGTGCGGCAACTGCGATATCTGCCTCGATCCGCCAAAGCAGTACGATGGGCTGATGGACGCGCGCAAAGCGCTCTCGACCATTTACCGCGTGAATCAACGCTTCGGGATGGGCTACGTGGTGGAAGTGCTGCGCGGTGCTAATAACCAGCGTATTCGCGATATGGGGCACGACAAGCTGCCGGTTTACGGCATCGGTAAAGACCAGAGCCACGAGCACTGGGTCAGCATTATTCGTCAGCTGATCCACCTCGGCTTTGCCACTCAGAACATTGCCCAGCACTCCGCGCTACAGTTGACCGAAGCAGCGCGTCCGGTCCTGCGCGGTGACGTCGAGCTCAAGCTCGCCGTGCCGCGCGTGGTCGCCCTCAAGCCGCGCGTGATGCAGAAATCCTACGGCGGTAACTATGACCGCAAGCTGTTTGCCAAGCTTCGCAAGCTGCGTAAAGCTATCGCTGACGAAGAGAACATTCCGCCATACGTGGTGTTCAACGACGCGACGCTGATAGAGATGGCCGAGCAGATGCCGCTCAGCGCCAGCGAAATGCTCAGCGTTAACGGCGTGGGGACGCGCAAGCTGGAGCGCTTCGGTAAAGAGTTTATGGCGCTTATCCGCTCTCACGCCGATGGTGACGACGAGGAGTAGTCAGCCGGGCGAAAAAGTGCCAGGATGATGACTCACTGAATTATTTCCCCGCGAGCTAATTATGTTAATGCTATTTCTCACCGTGGCGTTAGTGCACATCGTTGCGCTGATGAGCCCTGGACCAGACTTTTTCTTCGTGTCGCAAACTGCCGTCAGCCGTTCCCGCAAAGAAGCGATGATGGGCGTGCTCGGTATTACCATGGGCGTTATGGTCTGGGCGGCGGTCGCGCTGCTCGGTCTGAACCTGATCCTGGCGAAGATGGCGTGGCTGCATAACATCATTATGGTTGGCGGCGGGCTGTACCTGTGCTGGATGGGCTACCAGATGCTGCGCGGGGCGCTGAAGAAAGAAGAGAAAAAACCGGAAGAGCCAAAGGTAGAGCTGGCAACGGGCGGCCGCAGCTTTGTAAAAGGGCTCCTGACTAACCTGGCAAACCCGAAAGCGATTATCTATTTCGGATCCGTGTTCTCGCTGTTTGTGGGTGACAGCGTCGGCGCAGGCGCGCGCTGGGGGATCTTCCTGCTGATCGTTGTTGAGACGTTCGCCTGGTTCACTATTGTTGCCAGCCTGTTCGCCTTACCGGCGATGCGCCGCGGCTATCAGCGCATCGCGAAGTGGATCGACGGCTTTGCCGGCGCGCTGTTCGCCGGCTTCGGCATTCATCTCATCATTTCTCGCTAAGCATGACGCGCTGACGCAAGCAGCGCGCCAACCAGCATAAACAGCGAACCAAAGACTTTATTCAGGGCCTTCATCTGCTTAGGCCCTTTAATCCACGCCGCTATCCGCTGCGCCAGCGTCGCGTAACCAATCATCACGATGATATCGACGATGATGGTGGTCGCGCCCAGCACCACGTACTGCATCACCTGGGGCTGATGTGGCACGATAAACTGCGGGAACAGCGCGGCGAGGAACACAATGCTTTTCGGGTTCGTCAGGTTCACGAACACCGCGCGCTTAAACAGATGGCCGCGCGTTTGCGCCCTGGAGAGCGTATTCAGGTCAATCGAGCCTGCCGCGCGCCACTGCTGGATACCGAGCCAAATCAGATACGCCGCACCGGCCCACTTCAGCACTTCAAACGCCAGCACCGAACGAGAGAACAGCGTCCCCAGACCAATCCCCACCAGCACAATATGAATGCCGAGCCCGGTCTGTAAACCGGCAATGGACGCCGCCGCACCGCGATAGCCGTGGTTGATGGAGGTGGTCATAGTGTTAATGGCGCCAGAGCCGGGTGAAAGGCTAAGGATGATTGATGTCAGCAGGTAGGCGAACCACCACTCGAAGGTCATTTGAAGCTCCCGAACCGTCTATTTTTATGCCACAATACGCTATTGTTGAGTCATTTTGTGACCAGTGACGAAAAAAAACGATATTCCCTGGATTACGTGAGTGGAAACCCAATGTTTCAGCAGAAAAAGGACTGGGAAACACGAGAAAACGCGTTTGCTGCTTTCTCAATGGGGCCGCTGACCGATTTCTGGCGGCAGCGTGAGGAAGACGAGTTTACGGGCGTCGGTGGCATCCCGGTGCGCTTCGTTCGCTTCCGCAATGAAAAAAATGACCGGGTGATCGTGGTCTGCCCCGGGCGTATCGAAAGCTACGTTAAATATGCCGAACTGGCCTACGACCTGGTTAACATGGGGTTTGACGTGCTGATCATCGACCACCGTGGGCAGGGGCTGTCCGGACGCATGCTGCCGGATACGCACCGCGGGCATGTGGATCACTTCAGCGATTATGTCGACGATTTTGCCGCGTTCTGGCAGCAGGAAGTTCAGCCCGGCCCCTGGCGCAAGCGGTACATCCTTGCGCACTCCATGGGCGGCGCCATTTCGACGCTGTTTTTGCAGCGGTATGAGCACCAGTGCGACGCCATTGCGCTCACCGCGCCGATGTACGGTATTGTCATTCGTTTTCCCGACTGGATGGTGCGCCATCTTCTCGACTGGGCTGAGGGCCATCAGCGCATTCGTGAAGGCTATGCCATCGGAACCGGACGCTGGCGCGCATTGCCGTTCGCCATCAACGTCTTAACCCACAGTCGTCAGCGCTATCGCCGCAACCTGCGCTTTTATGCCGATGAACCGCGCTTGCGCGTCGGCGGCCCGACCTGGCACTGGGTGCGTGAGGGTATTCTGGCCGGTGAGCAGGTGTTGGCAGGCGTAGGCGATGATGACACGCCGACGCTTCTGATTCAGGCGGAAGAAGAGCGTGTGGTGGATAACCGCATGCATGACCGCTATTGTGAACTGCGCGCTGCCGCCGGTCACCCTTGTGAAGGGGGTAAACCGCTGGTCATCAACGGCGCGTACCATGAGATCCTTTTTGAAAAGGACGCTATGCGCTCAGTCGCGCTTAACGCCATCGTCGAGTTTTTCGACCGGCATAACTGATTTTCTATTGAGGTTAAATTTTCCTATGTACCAGGTTGTTGCATCTGATTTAGATGGCACGCTGCTTTCCCCTGACCACACCCTGTCGCCTTACGCGAAAGAGACCCTGAAGCTTCTGACCGCCCGGGGCGTGAACTTTGTGTTTGCCACCGGCCGCCACCACGTCGACGTGGGGCAGATCCGCGATAATCTTGAGATCAAATCGTACATGATCACCTCCAACGGTGCGCGCGTGCATGATACCGACGGCAACCTGATCTTTACCCACAACCTGGATCGCGATATTGCCGCCGATCTGTTCAGCGTGGTGCACAACAACCCGGCTATCGTTACGAACGTTTACCGCGACGACGACTGGTTCATGAACCGCCACCGCCCGGATGAGATGCGTTTCTTCAAGGAAGCCGTATTCAACTACTCCCTCTACGAGCCGGGCCTGCTGGAGCCGGAAGGGATCAGCAAGGTGTTCTTCACCTGCGACAGCCACGAAGAGCTGCTCCCGCTGGAACAGGCGATCAACGCCCGCTGGGGCGATCGCGTCAACGTCAGCTTCTCAACCCTGACCTGTCTGGAAGTGATGGCGGGAGGTGTCTCCAAAGGGCACGCGCTGGAAGCGGTCGCGAAACGTCTGGGCTTCGCGCTTAAAGACTGTATCGCCTTTGGCGACGGCATGAACGACGCCGAGATGCTCTCTATGGCGGGCAAAGGCTGCATCATGGAAAACGCGCACCAGCGCCTGAAGGATCTGCATCCGGAGCTGGAGGTCATCGGCACCAACGCAGACAACGCAGTACCGAAATACCTGCGCAAACTGTTCCTTGAATAATCGTCACTCGGTTGTTTATTGTTCAGTTGTCAACTAAAGAGTTCGCTACAATGCCTGTCCTTCTTTCTGAGAGACAAGCATTGTGGCGCTACTCATTATCACCACTATCCTGTGGGCCTTCTCCTTTAGCCTGATTGGCGAATACCTTGCCGGTTCGGTCGACAGCTACTTCTCGGTGCTAATGCGCGTGGGGCTGGCGGCGCTGGTGTTTCTGCCGTTCCTGCGCACGCGCGGGCAATCGCTGAAAACCATTCTGCTGTACATGCTGGTGGGGGCGATGCAGCTTGGCATCATGTATCTGTTCAGCTTCCGGGCTTACGTCTACCTGTCCGTCTCCGAATTCCTGCTCTTTACCGTGCTGACGCCGCTCTATATCACCCTGATCTACGACCTGCTCAGCAGGCGCCGTCTGCGCTGGGGATATCTGCTAAGCGCCGCGCTGGCGGTTATTGGCGCGGCGATCATTCGCTACGACAAAGTTAGCGATCACTTCTGGACAGGGCTGATGTTCGTCCAGCTTGCCAACATCAGCTTTGCCATTGGTATGGTGGGCTACAAGCGCCTGATGGAAACCCGCCCGATGCCGCAGCACAACGCGTTTGCGTGGTTCTATATGGGTGCGGCGATCGTCGCGGTGGCGGCGTGGTTTATGCTCGGCAACCCGCAAAAGCTGCCGACCACCACCGTGCAGTGGAGCGTTCTGGTCTGGCTGGGCGTGGTGGCGTCGGGGCTGGGGTACTTTATGTGGAACTACGGCGCTACGCAGGTAGACGCCGGTACGCTGGGGATCATGAACAACGTGCACGTCCCGGCGGGGCTGCTGGTGAACCTTGCCATCTGGCAGGAACAGCCGCACTGGCCGAGCTTCCTTATTGGGGGGGCGGTGATCCTGGCTTCACTGTGGGTCCATCGCCGCTGGGTCGCTCCGCGCTCCGCACAAACGGAAGATGGTCGCACGCGTGGTTCCGCGCTGAGCGAATAAACGCCTCCGTAACCGGCTGACGCTGCTCGCCATCGCGCACGGCGGCGTACAACCGGCTCCACAGTCCTTCCCCCAGGGTTTTGGTGACCACCAGACCCTGGCGTTCAAAGCTCTCAACCACCCAGTGCGGCAGCGCCGCGATACCCATGCTGGCCGCCACCATCTGGATCAGCAGCAGGGTGTTATCCACGCTTTTCAGTTGAGGGCTGATGCCTGCCGGCTGCAGAAAATGACGCCAGATATCCAGGCGGCTGCGCTGAACCGGGTAAATCAGCAGCGTTTCTGTCGCCAGATCTTCCGGCGTAATGCGCGTTTTGGCCGCCAGCGGATGGTCCGGCGCCAGCACCAGACGCACCTCAAAATCAAACATCGGCGAATAGTGCAGGCCGCTGCGCGGCAGGATGTCGGACGTCATCACCAGATCCAGCTCGCCCTGCTGGAGCGAGGGCTGCGGGTCAAAGGTCACGCCGGATTTAAAGTCCATCTCCACCTGCGGCCACTTCTGGCGGAAGTTCTCAAGCGCGGGGGTCAGCCACTGAATACAGCTGTGGCACTCAATGGCGATCCGCAGTTTGGTCTGCTGCGGCTCGTTACACGCCTGCAGCGCACTGGCGATCTGCGGCAGTACCTGATTCGCCAGTTGAAGAAGAATTTCACCCTGCGGCGTAAAGCGCAAAGGCTGGCTCTTACGCACAAAAAGACGAAATCCGAGGCGTTGTTCCAGATCGCTGAACTGGTGAGAAAGGGCGGACTGGGTCTGGTGCAGCGTGGCCGCTGCCGCCGCTAGCGAACCGCAATTCCGCAACGCTTGTAGCGTTTTCAGGTGTTTAATCTCGATCATGAAAGTCCTTCACTCCGCCATGAACATTTTGCGCTTGAGGAATATACAGTACCTGCCAATTATAGATGTGTAAACATCTGGACGTCTAAATAACAAATTTCACAAGGGGCATACCATGACAATCCGCACTCACACTCTCGGTTTTCCTCGCGTTGGCCTGCGTCGCGAGCTGAAAAAAGCGCAAGAAAGCTACTGGGCGGGCAACGCCACCCGTGAAGAACTCCTGGCGGTGGGGCGGGAGCTGCGCGCCCGTCACTGGGATCAGCAAAAACAGGCGGGTATTGACCTGCTGCCTGTGGGCGATTTCGCCTGGTACGACCATGTTCTGACGACCAGCCTGCTGCTGGGCAACGTGCCGGCTCGTCATCAGAACAAAGATGGATCGGTGGATATCGACACCCTGTTCCGCATCGGCCGTGGCCGCGCGCCAACGGGTGAGCCAGCGGCAGCGGCGGAAATGACCAAGTGGTTTAACACCAACTATCACTATATGGTGCCGGAGTTCGTCAAAGGTCAGCAGTTTACGCTGACCTGGACGCAGCTTCTGGACGAAGTGGATGAAGCGCTGGCGCTGGGCCACCAGGTGAAGCCCGTATTGCTGGGGCCGGTAACCTACCTGTGGCTGGGTAAAGTGAAGGGCGAACAATTTGACCGCCTCAGCCTGCTGAACGATATTCTGCCGGTCTATAAGCAGGTGCTGATTGAGCTGGGCAAGCGCGGCATTCAGTGGGTGCAAATCGACGAACCCGCGCTGGTGCTGGAGCTGCCGCAGGAGTGGCTCGATGCCTTCAAACCGGCGTATGACGCGCTCACCGGACAGGTGAAGCTGCTGCTGACCACCTATTTCGAGGGCGTGACGCCGAACCTCGACACTATCACCGCGCTGCCGGTTCAGGGCCTGCACGTTGACCTGGTTCACGGTAAGGACGATGTCGCAGAGCTGCACGAGCGCGTGCCTGAGGAGTGGTTACTCTCCGCCGGTCTGGTCAACGGCCGTAACGTCTGGCGCGCCGATCTGACCGAGAAATACGCCCAAATTAAAGACATCGTCGGCAAACGCGAGCTATGGGTGGCTTCATCCTGCTCGCTGCTGCACAGTCCGATCGATCTGAGCGTGGAGACCCGTCTCGACCCTGAAGTGAAAAGCTGGTTTGCCTTCGCCCTGCAAAAATGTGAAGAGCTGGCACTGCTGCGCGACGCGCTCAACAGCGGCGACACGGCGGCGATTACCGACTGGAGCGCACCGATTCAGGCGCGTCGTCACTCGGCTCGCGTGCACAACCCGGCGGTAGAAAAACGTCTGGCGGCCATCACCGCCGGGGACAGCCAGCGTCAGAGCCCGTACGAGGTACGTGCCGAAGCCCAGCGCGCCCGCTTCAACCTGCCCGCATGGCCGACCACGACCATCGGTTCATTCCCGCAAACTACCGAGATCCGCGGCCTGCGTCTGGACTTCAAAAAGGGCAATTTGGATGCGAATCACTACCGCACCGGCATTGCGGAACACATCAAGCAGGCGATTATCGAGCAGGAACGCCTCGGGCTGGACGTGCTGGTGCACGGTGAAGCCGAGCGTAACGACATGGTGGAATATTTCGGTGAGCACCTGGACGGCTTCGTCTTTACCCAGAACGGCTGGGTACAGAGCTACGGCTCCCGCTGCGTGAAGCCGCCGGTGGTCATTGGCGACGTCAGCCGCCCGGAACCGATCACGGTGGAGTGGGCGAAGTACGCCCAGTCCCTGACCGACAAGCCGGTAAAAGGCATGCTGACCGGCCCGGTGACCATCCTCTGCTGGTCGTTCCCGCGCGAAGACGTGACCCGTGAAACCATCGCCAAACAGATCGCCCTGGCGCTGCGTGATGAAGTGGCGGATCTGGAAGCCGCAGGCATAGGCATCATCCAGATTGACGAACCGGCCCTGCGCGAAAGTTTACCGCTGCGCCGCAGCGACTGGGATGCTTACCTGCAGTGGGGCGTGGAAGCGTTCCGCATCAACGCCGCAGTGGCGAAGGACGACACCCAGATCCACACCCATATGTGTTACTGCGAATTTAACGACATCATGGATTCGATTGCCGCGCTGGATGCAGACGTGATCACCATCGAGACCTCGCGTTCAGACATGGAGCTGCTGGAGTCGTTTGAAGAGTTCGACTACCCGAACGAAATTGGGCCGGGCGTGTACGACATTCACTCCCCGAACGTGCCGAGCGTGGAGTGGATTGAGGCGCTGCTTAAAAAAGCCGCTCAGCGTATCCCGGCAGAACGCCTGTGGGTAAACCCGGACTGCGGCCTGAAAACCCGCGGCTGGCCGGAGACGCGTGCGGCGCTCGCCAACATGGTGAAGGCGGCGCAGAACTTACGTCAGGCTTGATGACGCGCAGGCCCGGTAAGGCGCAGCCGCCACCGGGCTTTTTTTTTATGCTTTCTTCCCGCCGTACTGGCTAAACCATGCCAGCATTCTCTGCCAGCCATCTTTAGCGGATTCCGTGTGATAGCTCGGACGATAATCGGCATTAAACGCGTGTCCGGCATCGGGATACACCACGATTTCGGCCTTCGCGTTCGCCGCCCGCAGCGCGTGGCGCATCGTCTCGACGGTATCAAGCGGAATGCCGGTATCCTGGCCGCCATATAGCCCTAACACCGGGGCATTGAGATCGGTAGCGATATCAACCGGATGCTTCGGTGAGTTCAGCGTCTTTTCGCCCACCAGTTTGCCGTACCAGGCAACGGCGGCTTTCAGCTGCGGGTTATGCGCGGCATACAGCCAGCTAATGCGTCCACCCCAGCAGAAACCGGTGACCATTAAGCGGTGCGGGTCGCCGCCGTTGCGCGCCGCCCAGCTGGCGACGTGGTCGAGGTCTGCCAGCACCTGCGCGTCCGGCACTTTGCTGACCAGGTTGCTGAACAGCGTCGGGATATCACTGTAGTCATTCGGATCGCCCTGACGGAAGTAGAGCTCTGGCGCAACGGCCAGATAACCCTCCAGCGCCAGGCGGCGGCAGAGGTCGCGAATATGTTCGTGAACGCCGAAAATCTCCTGAACCACAATCACGATGGGCAGCGGGCCGTCTGCTGACTTTGGCCGCGCGTGCCAGGCAGGCATATTTTCTCCCTGAGAGGGGATGGAGGTCTCGCCTGCCGTAATGGCCTCTTCTGAGGTTGAGACGATAGTTGAAGCATGCGGAGCCGCAGCAGGTGCAAATCCGGTTTTTTCAGTCATGGCATTCTCCGTACCAATGAGTTAGCGCAAAGGTAAATATAGACACCAGGTTAACAACTCACAGTGCCTTAAACGGTCTATCTTTTGTGCAGCACCTGACGATATAACTTGTTAATGTGATGTGAATCACTTTTTGATGGAAATTCAATGCAATCATTTTCATTCATGGTGAGATGCGTCACGAAATTATGCTTACCGCTTCTGTAAAGTACCGTTTTACTTCTTCTGACTAACCGACCCACAGAGGAGTCACCTATGTCTAAGTCTGATGTTTTTCATCTCGGCCTCACTAAAAACGATTTACAAGGGGCTACGCTCGCTATCGTCCCTGGCGACCCAGAGCGTGTGGAAAAGATCGCCGCGCTGATGGATAAGCCGGTCAAGCTGGCTGCCCATCGTGAATTCACCACCTGGCGTGCAGAGCTGGATGGCAAAGCGGTGATTGTGTGCTCTACCGGTATCGGTGGCCCGTCTACCTCTATCGCCGTGGAAGAGCTGGCGCAGCTGGGCATTCGTACTTTCCTGCGTATCGGCACCACCGGCGCGATTCAGCCGCACATTAACGTGGGCGACGTGCTGGTGACGACCGCTTCCGTGCGTCTGGACGGCGCAAGCCTGCACTTTGCACCGATGGAATTCCCGGCAGTGGCTGACTTCGAGTGCACCACCGCGCTGGTTGAAGCGGCGAAATCCGTGGGCGCAACCACTCACGTGGGCGTAACTGCCTCTTCTGATACCTTCTATCCGGGCCAGGAGCGTTACGACACCTTCTCAGGCCGCGTGGTGAGCCGCTTCAAAGGCTCAATGGAAGAGTGGCAGTCTATGGGCGTGATGAACTACGAGATGGAATCCGCAACGCTGCTGACCATGTGCGCAAGCCAGGGTCTGCGTGCCGGTATGGTGGCGGGCGTTATCGTCAACCGTACCCAGCAGGAGATCCCGAACGCCGAAACCATGAAGCAGACAGAAAGTCACGCGGTGAAAATCGTGGTTGAAGCGGCTCGCCGCCTGATCTAGTCCTCCTCTCTGAGATAAAAGGCCGACGCGTTCGGCCTTTATTTTTTGCGTAGCGCCTCGCAGGAAAACCCTTTCAAACTGGACGTTTATACAGCACAATCTTATTTTGTGCGGGTAATACGTTGATGCAGGGGGCATTGTGGATATCTCAATCCTGATTTATGCGGTAATTGCGCTGGCGGGCGTGGCGATAGGCTGGCTGATATCCAGCTATCAGCATGCACAGCAGAAGGCCGAGCAGTTGGCTGAACGCGAAGAGATCGTCGCCGATTTAAGCGCCGCAAAACAGCAGCTTGCCCTAAGCGACCACTGGCGCGACGAGTGTGAACTGCTCAATAACGAACTGCGTAACCTGCGTGATATCAACACCTCGCTGGAGGCCGATCTCCGCGAAGTGACTACCCGCCTTGAATCCACCCAGCTGCATGCCGAAGACAAAATCCGCCAGATGATCAACAGCGAGCAGCGCCTCAGCGAACAGTTCGAGAACCTCGCCAACCGCATTTTCGAACACAGCAACCGCCGCGTTGATGAGCAAAATCGCCAGAGCCTGAACAGCCTGCTGACGCCGCTGCGCGAACAGCTGGACGGCTTTCGCCGTCAGGTACAGGACAGCTTTGGTCAGGAAGCCCGCGAACGCCACACGCTGGCGCATGAGATCCGCAATCTTCAACAGCTGAATGCCCAGATGGCGCAGGAAGCGGTCAACCTGACGCGGGCGCTGAAAGGCGATAACAAAACCCAGGGTAACTGGGGGGAAGTGGTGCTCACCCGCGTGCTGGAGGCCTCTGGCCTGCGGGAAGGGTATGAATACGAAACGCAGGTGAGTATCGAAAACGATGCCCGCTCGCGCATGCAGCCGGATGTGATTGTGCGTCTGCCGCAGGGCAAAGATGTGGTCATTGACGCCAAAATGACGCTGGTGGCCTATGAGCGCTACTTCAACGCTGAAGATGACTATACGCGCGAATCGGCGCTGCAGGAGCACATTGCCTCCGTGCGTAACCATATTCGCCTGCTGGGTAGAAAGGATTATCAGCAACTGCCGGGGCTGCGCTCGCTGGACTACGTGCTGATGTTTATCCCGGTCGAACCCGCGTTTTTGCTGGCGCTCGACAGACAGCCTGAACTGATCACCGAAGCGCTGAAAAATAACATTATGCTGGTCAGCCCCACCACGCTGCTGGTGGCCTTACGCACCATTGCGAACCTGTGGCGCTATGAGCACCAGAGCCGTAACGCGCAGCAGATTGCCGACCGCGCCAGCAAGCTGTACGACAAAATGCGCCTCTTCGTGGACGACATGTCCTCCGTCGGGCAAAGCCTGGATCGTGCGCAGGATAACTACCGCCAGGCGATGAAAAAGCTCTCCTCCGGGCGTGGCAACCTGCTTGCGCAGGCTGAAGCATTCCGCAGCCTGGGAGTGGAGGTTAAACGCGAGATTAATCCGGAATTGGTCGAACAGGCGACAGCCCAGGACGAAGAGTTCCGACTGCGTGAGGGCGGGGATGAACAAAATTCACCCAGCCAGGACAACGATTTAGCGCCGGATTTATCGCCAGACGAGCAGCCAGCGCGTTTCTTTCGCGGTGGTTGAATCGTAGGGCAATTGCGCCCAATCTGTTACACTTCACGAACATTTGACTGATTAGCAGGCTCTGAAATGGTTGACGATTCACAAGACACGACGCACTTTGGCTTTCAGACTGTAGCCAAAGCGCAGAAAGCTGACATGGTGGCCCACGTATTTCATTCCGTGGCGGCGAAGTACGATGTGATGAATGACTTGATGTCGTTCGGCATTCATCGCTTGTGGAAGCGCTTCACCATCGACTGCAGCGGTGTGCGTCGTGGACAAACGGTTCTCGATCTGGCTGGCGGTACGGGCGATCTGACGGCGAAATTCTCCCGTCTGGTGGGCGAAACCGGTCGCGTTGTACTGGCTGATATTAATGACTCCATGCTTAAAATGGGACGCGAAAAGCTGCGTAACATCGGCGTGGTGGGTAACGTGGAATACGTGCAGGCCAACGCCGAAGCGCTGCCCTTCCCGGACAATACTTTTGACTGCATCACGATTTCCTTCGGTCTGCGTAACGTCACCGATAAAGAAAAAGCGCTGCGCTCCATGTACCGCGTGCTGAAGCCGGGTGGACGCCTGCTGGTGCTCGAGTTCTCTAAACCGATTATCGACCCGCTGAGCAAAGCCTACGACGCATATTCCTTCCACGTGCTGCCGCGTATTGGCGAACTGGTGGCAAACGACGCGGAAAGCTATCGCTATCTGGCGGAATCAATTCGCATGCATCCGGATCAGGATACCTTAAAAGCCATGATGCAGGATGCGGAATTTGAGAACGTTGAGTACTTCAACATGACGGCGGGTGTCGTCGCGCTGCATCGCGGTTACAAATTCTGAGTGGAGGTGTCCCGTGCCCTTTAAACCCTTAGTCACCGCAGGCATCGAGAATGTGCTGAATGCCTTCCTGTATCGCGCTCCGGCGCTGAAAGCCGCACGTCAGCGGCTAAACGGGAAGGTACTGCGCATTGTGTTAAAAGAGTTCTCGACGCCGCTCGTGCTGGTTTTCAGCGAACGTCAGCTTGACGTTCTGGGTGAGTGGGAAGGTGAAGCTGATTGCTCGGTCATTACCCATATGAGCGTGCTGCCAAAACTGCGCGATCGCCAGCAATTAACGGCGCTTATCCGCAGCGGTGAGCTGGAAGTGGAAGGCGACATCCAGGTCGTGCAGAACTTCGTTGCGCTCAGCGATCTGGCTGAGTTTGACCCGGCAGAGCTGCTGGCGCCTTTTATTGGCGACATCGCCGCTGAAGGGATCGGGAAAGTTATTCATGGCGGCACGGCGTTCCTGCGCAAAAATCTGCAACGCCAACAGCGTTATGCCGCAGAAGTACTGACCGAGGAGTGGCGCATGGCGCCCGGGCCGCTGGAAGTTGCGTGGTTCGCAGAAGAGACGGCCGCGGTTGAACGTGCGGTTGATGCCCTAAGCAAACGGCTGGAAAAACTGGAGGGCAAATGACGCCTGGTGAAATTCGGCGCCTCTATTTTATCATCCACACCTTTTTGAGTTACGGGCTCGACGAGCTCATCCCCAAAATGCGTATCACGCTGCCGCTCAGGATCTGGCGGCGGACGCTGTTCTGGATGCCAAATCGCCATAAAGGTCAGCCGCTGGGTGAACGCCTGCGTCTGGCGCTGCAGGAGCTCGGCCCGGTATGGATTAAGTTCGGACAGATGCTCTCAACTCGCCGCGATCTCTTCCCGCCGCACATTGCCGATGAACTGGCGATGCTGCAGGACCGTGTCGCCCCGTTTGACGGGGTGAGAGCGAAGAAACAGATCGAGGAGGCGATGGGTAACCTTCCCGTTGAAACCTGGTTTGACGATTTCGAAATAGAACCGCTGGCGTCGGCTTCTATCGCTCAGGTGCACACTGCGCGTCTGAAAGAGAACGGCAAAGAGGTGGTGATCAAGGTGATCCGCCCGGATATCCTGCCGATTATCAAAGCCGACATGAAGCTAATTTATCGTCTGGCGCGTTGGGTTCCGCGTCTGCTGCCGGACGGCCGTCGACTGCGCCCGATGGAAGTGGTGCGGGAATATGAAAAAACGCTGATTGATGAGCTTAATCTGCTGCGTGAATCGGCAAACGCCATTCAGCTGCGCCGCAATTTTGAAAACAGCCCGATGCTGTACGTGCCTGAAGTCTATTCTGACTATTGCAGCCAGAACATGATGGTCATGGAGCGCATCTACGGTATTCCGGTTTCGGATGTGGTGGCCCTGGAGAAGCAGGGAACGAACATGAAGCTGCTGGCCGAACGTGGCGTGCAGGTCTTCTTTACTCAGGTATTCCGCGACAGTTTTTTCCATGCGGACATGCATCCGGGCAATATCTTCGTGAGCTATGAGCATCCTGAGGATCCGAAATACATCGGTATCGACTGCGGAATTGTGGGCTCGCTGAATAAAGAAGATAAACGTTATCTGGCTGAGAACTTCATCGCCTTCTTCAACCGCGACTACCGTAAGGTGGCCGAGCTGCATGTGGATTCCGGCTGGGTTCCGCCAGACACCAACGTCGAAGAGTTCGAGTTTGCTATCCGTACCGTTTGCGAACCGATTTTTGAAAAACCGCTGGCAGAGATCTCTTTTGGACACGTGCTGTTAAACCTGTTCAATACGGCCCGCCGCTTTAATATGGAAGTTCAGCCACAGTTAGTTTTACTTCAGAAAACATTACTTTACGTTGAGGGTGTAGGTCGACAACTCTATCCTCAGTTAGACTTGTGGAAGACGGCTAAACCTTTCCTGGAATCCTGGATTAAGGATCAGGTTGGCCTTCCAGCGCTGGTGCGTTCGCTGAAAGAGAAAGGACCGTTCTGGATCGAAAAAATGCCTGAAATTCCTGAACTGGTTTACGACAGTTTGCGTCAGAGCAAGAATCTTCAGCACAGCATGGATAAAATCGCCCGCGAGCTTCAGTCCAGCCGTGTGCGCCAGGGACAGTCACGCTACCTCTTTGGCATTGGCGCAACGCTGCTGCTGAGCGGTACGTTGCTGCTGATCAACCGTCCTGACTGGCAGATGATGCCCGCCTGGCTGATGGCTGGCGGGGTTGTTGTCTGGCTTGCAGGATGGAGAAAAACGCGCTGAGTTTGCATCGCCATCGACAGGTCGCATACGTATAATGCGACCTGACCAATTAATCATCTATCCCTGAGGAATATGTATGGGTGGTATCAGTATCTGGCAATTAGTCATTATTGCCGTCATCGTTGTGCTGCTGTTTGGCACCAAAAAGCTCGGTTCTATTGGTTCCGATCTGGGCGCGTCTATCAAAGGCTTCAAGAAAGCAATGAGCGATGATGAGAGCAAGCAGGATAAAACCAGCCAGGACGCTGACTTTACTGCTAAATCCATCTCCGATAAGCAGGAAGATGCCAAAAAGGAAGACGCTAAACGCCACGATAAAGAGCAGGTGTAAGTCGTGTTCGACATTGGTTTTAGTGAGCTGCTGCTGGTCTTTGTGATTGGTCTGATCGTGCTGGGACCGCAGCGTCTGCCGGTAGCGGTGAAAACCGTTGTGGGCTGGGTTCGAGCGCTAAGATCGCTGGCTTCGACCGTTCAGAACGAGCTGGCGCAGGAACTTAAGCTGCAGGAGTTTCAGGAAAGCCTGAAAAAGGTTGAGAAGGCGAGCATGGATAACCTGACGCCGGAACTGAAAGCCTCAATGGATGAGTTGCGCGAAGCGGCGGAATCCATGAAGCGCTCTTACAGCGTTAACGATCCTGAAAAAGCGAGCGATGAAGCGAACACTATTCATAACCCGGTGGTGAAGGACAGCGAAGCGCAGCGTGAGGGCGTGACGCCAGCCAGTGCGGAGCACCAGGCCGCAGCGCCTGAACAAACGCCGCAGGAAACTGAACTGAAAAAACAGGCGCAGCCGGAAGAGCCGGTTGTAAAAGCGGCTGAAGCGAAACCCGCCGCGCCCGTTTCCGAATCATCCCCCTCGTCGAGTGATAAAGCGTAACCATGGCAGTAGATGATACTCAACCGCTTATTACGCACCTGATTGAGCTGCGTAAGCGCCTGTTAAACTGCATTATTGCGGTATTCCTCATATTCCTGTGCCTGGTCTATTTCGCCAACGATATTTATCAGGTGGTTTCTGCGCCGCTGATCAAGCAGATGCCGCTGGGGGCAACGATGATTGCAACAGACGTTGCATCACCGTTTTTCACCCCGATTAAGCTCACCTTCTGGGTGTCGTTGATTGCGTCTGCACCCGTCATCCTTTATCAGGTATGGGCATTTGTGGCGCCAGCACTGTACAGGCACGAACGTAAACTGGTGATCCCGCTGCTGGTCTCCAGTTCGCTGCTGTTCTATATCGGCATGGCGTTTGCCTACTTCGTTGTCTTCCCGCTGGCCTTTGGTTTCCTGACGCATACCGCGCCGGAAGGGGTTCAGGTATCGACGGATATCGCCAGCTACCTCAGCTTTGTGATGGCGCTGTTTATGGCGTTCGGTGTGGCGTTTGAAGTGCCGGTGGCCATTGTGCTGCTCTGCTGGGTTGGGGTAACCACCCCTGATGACCTGCGTAAGAAGCGTCCCTATATTCTGGTGGGCGCCTTCGTAGTCGGCATGCTGCTGACGCCGCCGGACGTCTTCTCACAAACGCTGCTGGCAATACCGATGTACTGCCTGTTTGAGGTTGGCGTATTCTTCTCGCGTTTCTACGTGGGAAAAGGACGCCGGTCGGACGATGAAGACGATGCGTCCGAAAAGACCACTGAAGAGTAAAACCAGCCGCCCGTCAGGGCGGTTGTTCTATGGGGAATCGCATGTTTGATATCGGACTCAACCTGACCAGCTCGCAGTTTGCGAAAGATCGTGACGAGGTGGTTGCGCGTGCTTTTGAGGCTGGCGTAAAAGGGCTGCTCCTGACCGGGACCAACCTGCATGAGAGCGAGCAGGCGCTGCTGTTGGCGCAACGCTATCAACACTGCTGGTCAACCGCCGGCGTCCACCCTCATGACAGCAGCCAGTGGACGGCTGAGAGCGCAGAAACCCTGCGCACGCTGGCAAAAACGGCAGAGGTGGTGGCTATTGGCGAGTGCGGGCTCGATTTTAACCGCAACTTCTCCACGCCTGAAGAACAGGAAAAGGCGTTCACTGCCCAGCTTGCGCTGGCGGCAGAGCTTCAAATGCCCGTCTTTATGCACTGTCGCGATGCGCATGAACGTTTTCTCGCACTGCTGGACCCGTGGCTGGATAAACTGCCCGGCGCAGTGCTCCACTGCTTCACCGGGTCTCGCCAGGAAGCGCTGGATTGCCTGAACCGCGGTTTGTATCTGGGGATCACCGGTTGGGTGTGTGATGAGCGCCGCGGGCTTGAGCTTCGCGAGCTGCTGCCGATAATCCCGGCAGACCGTTTGCTTCTTGAAACCGATGCGCCATACCTGCTGCCGCGAGATATGAAGCCCAAACCGGCATCGCGGCGAAACGAGCCCGCCTTGCTGGGGCACATTGTTGAGCGCGTAGCGCACTGGCGCGGAGAGGATCCGCACTGGCTTTCCGCGCAGACGGATGACAACGTGCGTCGCCTGTTCGGGATAAACGTTTAAACTTTGCGGAAGTCGGTGTTTTTCACGCTCTGCAGCACCTGCTTGTTCAGCAGATTGAGCAACAGCATGGAGCGCGCTTCACCGTCCGGCTCGGCGAAAATCGCCTGCAGGCCTTCGAATGCGCCTTCGGTAATGACGACGCTATCGCCCGCGTAAGGGGTTTCCGGGTCGGTGATCCCTTCAGGCTGTTGATAAACAGACAGCTGATGAATGACGGTCGACGGAACGGTTGCCGGGTGGGCACCAAAACGAACGAAGTGGCTGACGCCGCGCGTTGCGCTGATGGTAGTGGTGTGGATCACCTCAGGGTCGAACTCCACGAACAGATAGTTCGGGAATAAAGGCTCACTGACGGTTGTGCGCTTCCCGCGCTGCATTTTTTCAAGCGTGATCACGGGTGTCAGACAATTTACAGACTGACGTTCAAGATGTTCCTGCGCGCGCTGAAGTTGCCCGCGTTTGCAATACAGTAAATACCAGGCCTGCATAATCACTCTTTCCCTTAGTTCGGGGCGCAAGCATATCAAAACCCTGGAGGGATCGCTAAGTTGATTATAATGGGGGAAATTCGAACACAGCGGATAAGTTCACGCTAATTTAACAAAATTACAGCATCAAGCAGGCTTACGCCGTATAATGAAGCGCTTACAGAGAGGCCATGACTAACTGCATGAAATACCACGATCTCCGCGACTTCCTGACGCTGCTGGAAAAGCAGGGTGAACTGAAACGCATTACACTTCCTGTTGATCCTTATCTGGAAATGACAGAAATTGCTGACCGCACCCTGCGTGCCGGTGGCCCTGCATTACTGTTTGAAAATCCAAAAGGTTACTCAATGCCGGTGCTGTGCAACCTGTTTGGCACCCCGCGTCGTGTCGCGCTGGGAATGGGGCAGGAAGACGTTACCGCGCTGCGTGAAGTGGGGAAACTGCTGGCATTTCTGAAAGAGCCTGAGCCACCGAAAGGTTTCCGCGATCTGTTCGATAAGCTGCCGCAGTTTAAGCAGGTGTTGAACATGCCCACCAAACGCCTGCGCGGCGCGCCGTGTCAGCAGAAAGTGCTGGAAGGCGATGCGGTGGATCTCACCAAAATCCCTATCATGCAGTGCTGGCCTGAAGATGCTGCGCCGCTGATAACCTGGGGCCTCACCGTGACGCGCGGACCGCATAAAGAGCGGCAAAACCTCGGTATTTATCGCCAGCAGCTGATTGGCAAGAATAAGCTCATCATGCGCTGGCTGTCGCACCGCGGCGGCGCGCTGGATTTCCAGGAGTGGTGTGCTGCACATCCGGGTGAACGGTTCCCGGTGTCTGTCGCGTTAGGTGCCGATCCGGCCACCATTCTGGGGGCGGTCACGCCCGTACCGGATACGCTCTCTGAATATGCGTTTGCTGGCCTGCTGCGCGGGACTAAAACCGAGGTCGTGAAGTGTATCTCCAACGATCTCGAAGTGCCGGCCAGCGCCGAAATTGTGCTGGAAGGTTACATTGAGCAGGGTGAAATGGCGCCAGAAGGCCCATACGGCGACCACACCGGCTATTACAACGAAGTGGATAACTTCCCGGTGTTTACCGTCACGCATGTTACTCAGCGTGAAGATGCGATTTATCACTCCACTTATACTGGCCGCCCACCGGATGAACCGGCGGTGCTCGGCGTGGCGCTGAACGAAGTATTTGTGCCGATCCTGCAAAAGCAGTTCCCGGAAATCGTTGATTTTTATCTGCCGCCTGAAGGATGCTCATATCGCATGGCGGTGGTCACGATGAAGAAGCAGTATCCCGGACATGCTAAACGCGTGATGATGGGCGTATGGTCTTTCCTGCGCCAGTTTATGTATACCAAATTTGTTATTGTCTGCGATGATGACGTTAACGCCCGTGACTGGAACGATGTTATCTGGGCGATAACCACGCGAATGGATCCTGCGCGTGATACGGTGTTAGTCGAAAATACGCCGATAGATTATCTGGATTTTGCCTCGCCGGTTTCCGGTCTTGGCTCAAAGATGGGACTGGATGCCACAAATAAATGGCCTGGCGAAACCGACCGTGAATGGGGTCGCCCGATCAAAAAAGATCCTGCTGTGACCGCGCGAATTGACGCGATCTGGGACGAACTGGCCATAATGAATAACGGTAAACCCTGAGCTGACCGTTAAGCCCTATAGACTTCCCGACAGAGAGAGCGAATGACAACCTTAAGCTGTAAAGTGACGTCGGTAGATGCTATTACCGACACCGTATATCGCGTCCGTTTGGTTCCTGAAGCGGCATTCTCATTCCGTGCCGGCCAGTACCTGATGGTGGTGATGGATGAGCGTGATAAGCGTCCTTTCTCTATGGCCTCTACGCCAGCAGAGCAGGAATTTATTGAGCTGCATATTGGTGCGTCTGAGCTTAACCTGTACGCGATGGCCGTGATGGACCGCATCCTGAAAGAGCGTGAGATTGTGGTCGACATTCCTCACGGCGACGCGTGGTTGCGTGATGACGAAGACCGTCCGCTGATTCTGATCGCGGGCGGTACGGGCTTCTCCTATGTGCGCTCTATTCTGTTGACCGCGTTGGCGCGTAATCCAGACCGTGACATCACCATCTACTGGGGCGGCCGCGAAGAGAAGCACCTGTACGACCTGTCTGAACTGAAAGCGCTGAGCGTTAACCATCCTAACCTGCGCATTGAGCCAGTGGTCGAGCAGCCGGAAGAGGGCTGGCGTGGACGTAGCGGGACGGTGCTGACGGCGGTACTGCAGGATCACGGCACGCTGGCGGGACATGATATCTACATTGCAGGCCGTTTCGAGATGGCGAAAATTGCCCGCGACCTGTTCTGTAACGAACGCGATGCACGTGAAGATCGCCTGTTTGGCGATGCGTTTGCCTTCATTTAAATAAAAAACCCGCCCCTGACAGGCGGGAAGAACGGCAACTAAACTGTCTCTCTTCGCCAATGACGCCATAACTGCGTTGGCTGCGCTCGTTCACCCGAATCACTTACTAATGTAAGCTCATCGGGATTCTCTCGCTTGCCGCCTTGTTCTGACGTCATTGGCTTTGAGATACTTTTCCTTACTTACACTCTCTCAAACACCGTCGCGATACCCTGACCCAGGCCGATACACATCGTTGCCAGACCAAACTGGGCATCTTTGCGTTCCATCAGGTTAATCAGCGTCGTGCTGATACGCGCCCCGGAACAGCCCAGCGGGTGACCGAGGGCGATCGCGCCGCCGTTGAGGTTAATCTTCTCGTCGATCTGCTCCATCAGCCCCAGATCTTTAATGCACGGCAGGATCTGCGCGGCAAACGCTTCGTTCATCTCGAACAGATCGATATCGCTGGCAGTTAAGCCCGCTTTTTTCAGCGCCAGCTTCGAGGCCGGAACCGGGCCGTAACCCATGATTGAAGGATCGCAGCCCACCACCGCCATCGAACGCACGCGAGCGCGTGGCGTCAGGCCCAATTCGCGGGCGCGGCTTTCGCTCATTACCAGCATCGCGGCGGCACCGTCGGACAGCGCCGACGACGTCCCTGCCGTTACCGTACCGGTGACCGGATCAAATGCCGGACGCAGGGTAGAAAGCGCTTCGACCGTCGTTTCCGGACGAATGACTTCGTCGTAGCTGAACTGCTTCAGTACGCCGTCTGCATCATGGCCCCCGGTCGGGATGATCTCATTCTTGAAGGCACCGGACTGCGTGGCGGCCCAGGCGCGGGCGTGAGAGCGCGCGGCAAAAGCATCCTGCATTTCACGACTGATGCCGTGCAGGCGGGAGAGCATCTCGGCGGTCAGGCCCATCATGCCTGCGGCTTTCGCCACGTTGCGGCTCATGCCCGGATGGAAATCGACCCCGTGGCTCATCGGCACATGGCCCATGTGTTCAACGCCGCCGACCAGACAGGCCTGCGCATCGCCGGTCATGATCATGCGCGCCGCGTCGTGCAGGGCCTGCATCGACGAACCGCACAGGCGGTTGACGGTGACCGCCGGAACCGAATGCGGGATCTCCGCCAGCAGCGACGCGTTGCGGGCGATGTTGAAGCCCTGCTCCAGCGTTTGCTGCACGCAGCCCCAGTAGATATCGTCGAGCGCTGCTGGGTCCAGCGCCGGGTTACGCGCCAGCAGGCTACGCATCAGGTGCGCGGAGAGATCTTCCGCGCGCACGTTACGGAACGCACCGCCTTTTGAACGGCCCATCGGGGTGCGAATCGCATCAACAATGACAACCTTTTCCATTGTGACTCCTTAAGCCGTTTTCAGCGCGCCAACCGGACGGGCTGGCTCAACTGCTGGATAGTAGGGTTCGTTATGGCGCGCTTTGTTACGCAGCCCTTCCGGCACTTCATAAAGCGGGCCGAGGTGCTGATACTGCTGCGCCATATCGAGATAGCGGGCGCTGCCGAGCGTATCCAGCCAGCGGAACGCGCCGCCGTGGAACGGAGGGAAGCCCAGGCCGTATACCAACGCCATATCCGCTTCTGCCGGGCTGGCAATAATGCCTTCTTCCAGGCAACGGACCACTTCGTTGATCATCGGAATCATCATGCGGGCAATAATTTCGTCGTCGGTGAAGTCGCGTTTCGGCTGGCATACGTCGGCCAACAGGCCATCCACCGCCGCATCTTCTTCTTTCTTCGGTTTGCCTTTGCTGTCTTCTTTATAACGCCAGAAGCCCAGGCCGTTTTTCTGTCCGAAGCGGTTGGCGTCAAAGAGGGCGTCAATGGCATCGCGATAATCTTTCTGCATGCGCTGCGGGAAGCCCGCCGCCATGACGGCCTGCGCGTGGTGGGCGGTATCAATGCCGACGACGTCCAGCAGATACGCCGGGCCCATCGGCCAGCCGAACTGTTTTTCCATTACTTTGTCGATTTTGCGGAAGTCCGCGCCGTCGCGCAGCAGCTGGCTGAAGCCGGCGAAGTACGGGAACAGCACGCGGTTCACAAAGAAACCTGGGCAGTCATTAACGACGATCGGCGTTTTACCCATCTTGCTTGCCCACGCCACGACTTTAGCGATGGTTTCGTCAGAGGTTTTTTCTCCACGGATCACTTCGACCAGTGGCATACGGTGTACCGGGTTGAAGAAGTGCATTCCGCAGAAGTTTTCCGGACGCTTCAGCACGCTCGCCAGTTCGCTGATGGGGATGGTGGAGGTGTTTGAGGCCAGGACGGCGTCCGGGCGAACCTTGTCTTCCGTTTCCGCCAGCACCGCTTTTTTGACTTTCGGGTTCTCAACGACCGCTTCAACCACCACGTCCACACGATCGAAACCGCTGTATTCCAGCACAGGCTGGATGGTTGAGATCACGCCTGCGAGCTTCAGCCCGTCAATTTTTCCGCGCTCAAGCTGTTTATTCAGCAGCTTGGCGGCTTCGGTCATGCCCAGCGTCAGAGATTTCTCGTTGATGTCTTTCATCACTACCGGCACGCCTTTCCAGGCCGACTGGTAAGCGATGCCGCCGCCCATAATACCGGCGCCGAGTACCGCCGCGTGTTTTGGCGTCTCAACGTTTTTGGTCAGCTGTTTGGCTTTGCCTTTCACGAACTGATCGTTGAGGAAGATGCCAACCAGCGCGCGGGCTTCATTGGTGTGCGCCAGCGGAACAAAGCTCTGGTTTTCCAGTTTCAGGGCTTCGTCGCGGCCAAAGCGGGCTGCCGCTTCAATGGTTTTCACCGCCGTGATTGGCGCCGGGTAGTGTTTACCCGCCGTCTGCATCACCATGCCTTTGGCGATGGTGAAGCTCATGGTGGCTTCAATCTTGCTGAGCTTTAACGGCTCCAGCTTCGGCTGACGTTTGGCCTTCCAGTCGAGGTCGCCGTTAATCGCCTGACGCAGAATGGCGAGTGCGCCTTCAACCAGCTTCTCTGGTTTCACGACGCCGTCGACCAGGCCGATTTTCTGCGCCTGTTCTGCACCCACGTCTTTACCGGCGGCAATGATTTCCAGGGCGCTGTCGGCGCCCAGCATGCGCGGCATACGCACGGAACCGCCAAAGCCCGGCATGATGCCCAGCTTGGTTTCCGGCAGGCCGATACGCAGGTCCGGCGTCGCCAGACGGTAGTCGGTCGCCAGCACGCACTCGCAGCCGCCGCCCAGCGCGTAGCCGTTCACGGCAGAGATCGTTGGAACAGGCAGATCTTCCAGACGATTAAAGACGCTGTTGGCAAAGTGCAGCCACTGGCTCAGCTGTTCTTCCGGAACCTGGAACAGCGAAAGGAATTCGGTGATATCGGCACCGACGATAAAGGCCGCTTTGTTCGAACGCAGCAGCAGCCCTTTTAATTCAGATTGCTTTTCAAGTACTTCCAGCGCCTGGCCAAGACTGGCCACCGTCGCGGTATCAAGCTTATTCACTGAGCCGGGGGCATCGAACACCAGTTCGGCAATGCCATCTTCCAGCCAGTTGAGGTACAGGGTGTCGCCTTTGTAAAGCATGTCAGTCTCCTGAATCCAGCAAGTGGATCTGGTCATACCAGATGAGACGGAGTGTGGAATTTATGTTAATAAAATGCAAATTACTCATTAAGAAATTGCTGCGTTGATCACGGTCGGTGGAAATCACGCAGCCGGAGTGAGGTGTGCTAAGATGCGATGACTTGAGGTCAAAAAAACGAAAGGAAGAATGATGGACTCACTGGCTTCGCTTTATAAAAATCATATCGTTACCCTACAGGAACGTACCCGCGATGTACTGGCCCGCTTCAAGCTGGATGCTCTTCTGATCCACTCCGGCGAGCTGATGAATACTTTTCTTGATGACCACGCCTATCCGTTTAAGGTTAACCCGCAGTTTAAAGCCTGGGTGCCGGTGACACAGGTTCCGAATTGCTGGCTTCTGGTGGACGGCGTGAACAAGCCGAAACTGTGGTTCTACCTGCCGGTTGATTACTGGCACAACGTCGAACCGCTGCCGACCTCTTTCTGGACCGAAGAAATTGAGGTGATCGCCCTGCCAAAAGCGGACGGCATTGGCAGCCAGCTGCCAGCGGCGCGCGGCAACATCGGCTACATTGGCCCTGTGCCTGAACGTGCGCTCGGTCTGGATATTCCGGCTGACAAACTCAATCCGAAAGGCGTGCTGGATTACCTGCACTATTACCGCGCGTATAAAACCGACTATGAACTCTACTGCATGCGTGAAGCGCAAAAAACGGCGGTGAATGGCCACCGCGCCGCGCACGAAGCGTTCCAGTCAGGCATGAGCGAGTTCGATATCAACCTGGCCTACCTGACCGCAACCGGTCATCGTGACACCGACGTACCGTACAGCAACATCGTCGCGCTGAATGAGCATGCGTCTGTTCTCCACTACACCAAACTGGATCATCAGGTTCCGTCTGAGATGCGCAGCTTCCTCCTGGACGCAGGCGCAGAGTACAACGGCTATGCGGCCGATCTGACCCGCACCTGGGCGGCGAACGCGGATACCGATTTTGCGCAGCTTATTAAGGACGTAAACGACGAACAGCTGGCGTTGATTGGCACCATGAAGGCCGGAACCAGCTACGTGGATTACCACATCCAGTTCCATCAGCGCATTGCCAAACTGCTGCGTAAGCATCAGATTGTGAAAGACATGAGTGAAGAGGCGATGGTCGAAAACGACCTGACCGGACCATTCATGCCGCACGGTATCGGCCACCCGCTGGGCCTGCAGGTTCACGACGTTGCGGGCTTCATGCAGGATGATACCGGTACGCACCTGGCGGCACCGTCTAAATATCCTTACCTGCGCTGCACCCGTATTCTTGAGCCGCGCATGGTATTGACCATCGAGCCGGGGATCTACTTTATTGAATCCCTGCTGGCGCCGTGGCGTGAAGGGCAGTTCAGCAAGCACTTCAACTGGGAAAAAATCGACGCGCTGAAACCGTTTGGCGGCATTCGTATCGAAGATAACGTGGTGGTTCACGAGAACGGTATTGAGAATATGACGCGAGACCTGAAGCTGGCCTGATGGAAAGCTGGCTGATACCGGCTGAACCGGTCACCTTTGTTGAGGAAATCAAGAAAAGCCGCTTTATTACGCTGCTGGCGCACACCGACGGCGTAGAGGCGGCGAAAGCGTTTGTCGAGTCCGTTCGCGCGGAGCACCCTGACGCACGTCACCACTGCGTGGCGTGGGTAGCAGGGCCGCCGGACGATTCGCAACAGCTCGGTTTTTCCGACGACGGTGAACCGGCGGGCACTGCCGGTAAACCCATGCTCTCCCAGCTGATGGGCAGCGGCGTGGGTGAAATTACCGCCGTGGTGGTGCGCTACTACGGCGGCATCCTGTTGGGCACGGGCGGGCTGGTTAAAGCGTATGGCGGTGGAGTGCAGCAGGCACTGAATATCCTGACGACCATCCGCAAAACGCCGCTCACCGAATATACTTTATTGTGCGATTACGCTCAGCTATCGGGCATTGAAACACTGCTCAAACAATTTAACGGCGTGATTGCGCACAGTGATTACCAGGCAATGGTGCAATTACGCGTGGCGCTTCCTCAGGCAGAACTGGCTGCTTTTTCAGCAAAACTGGCTGATTTCAGTCGCGGTTCGTTGCAATTGCTGCCGATTGAAGAATAATCCCCACCTCACTTTTTGAATACCAAAGGAAGCGGCAGAGATGCATTTTCGTGCCATAACCCGAATCGTTGGACTGCTGGTCATACTTTTTTCCGGGACGATGATTCTCCCTGGACTGGTGGCACTTATCTACCGGGACGGTGCGGGGCGTGCGTTTACCCAGACATTTTTTGTCGCGCTGGCGATTGGCTCGCTGCTCTGGTGGCCAAACCGTCGTGAGAAAGGCGAGCTGAAATCTCGCGAAGGGTTTCTGATCGTTGTGCTGTTCTGGACGGTGCTGGGAAGCGTCGGTTCGCTCCCGTTTATCTTCTCTGAACAGCCCAATCTGAGCATCACGGATGCCTTTTTTGAATCGTTTTCTGGTTTAACGACCACCGGTGCGACGACGCTGGTGGGGCTGGATTCGTTACCCCACGCTATTCTCTTTTATCGCCAGATGCTGCAGTGGTTCGGCGGTATGGGGATCATCGTCCTGGCAGTGGCCATCCTGCCGATTCTGGGCGTCGGGGGGATGCAGCTGTACAGGGCTGAAATGCCGGGGCCGCTGAAAGACAACAAGATGCGTCCGCGTATTGCCGAGACGGCGAAAACCCTGTGGCTGATTTATGTTCTGCTGACGGTAGCCTGCGCGCTGGCGCTATGGTTTGCCGGGATGCCTGCCTTCGATGCTATCGGGCACAGCTTCGCGACGATTGCCATTGGCGGGTTCTCCACTCACGATGCCAGCGTGGGGTACTTCGACAGCCCAACGATTAACACCATCATTGCGATTTTCCTGCTGATCTCCGGCTGTAACTACGGCCTGCACTTCTCTTTACTGAGCGGACGTAGTCTGAAGGTGTACTGGCGCGATCCTGAGTTTCGCATGTTCATTGGCGTCCAGCTTACCCTGGTCGTCATCTGTACCCTGGTGCTGTGGTTCCATGATGTTTACAACTCGGCGCTGACCACGCTCAATCAGGCGTTTTTCCAGGTGGTGTCGATGGCGACGACCGCCGGGTTTACCACGGACAGCATCGCGCGCTGGCCGCTGTTCCTGCCGGTACTTCTGCTGTGCTCCGCGTTTATCGGCGGCTGCGCCGGGTCGACGGGCGGTGGTTTGAAGGTGATTCGTATTCTGCTGCTGTTCAAGCAGGGGAACCGTGAGCTGAAACGCCTGGTCCACCCGAATGCGGTCTACAGCATTAAGCTGGGGAACCGCGCGCTGCCGGAACGTATACTCGAAGCGGTGTGGGGGTTCTTCTCGGCGTATGCGCTGGTCTTTATCGTCAGCATGCTGGCGATCATCGCGACGGGAGTGGATGATTTCTCCGCCTTTGCGTCCGTCGTCGCAACACTGAACAACCTCGGGCCTGGGCTGGGGGTTGTGGCGGATAACTTTGCCAGCATGAACCCGGTTGCGAAATGGATCCTTATTGCCAATATGCTGTTTGGTCGTCTTGAGGTCTTTACGCTGCTGGTGCTGTTCACCCCAACATTCTGGCGCGAATAAGGAGCCGTTGATGAAAACACTGATTCTTTTCTCTACGCGAGACGGACAAACGCGTGAGATTGCCGCTTATCTGGCGTCGGAATTAAAAGAGCTGGGCATTTACTCAGATGTGGTGAACCTGAATCGCGCAGAGCAGATTGCCTGGCAGGAGTACGATCGCGTGGTGATTGGCGCCTCCATTCGTTACGGACACTTCCATCCGGCGCTGGATCGCTTTGTGAAAAAGCATACGGCGGTACTCAACACATTGCCGGGCGCGTTTTACTCGGTCAATCTGGTTGCCCGTAAAGCTGAGAAGCGTACGCCGCAGACCAACAGCTACACGCGCAAGTTTTTGCTCGGCTCGCCGTGGCAGCCAGACCTGTGCGCCGTCTTTGCCGGTGCGCTGCGCTATCCTCGCTACCGCTGGTATGACCGCTTCATGATCCGCCTGATAATGAAGATGACGGGTGGCGAAACCGATACGCGTAAAGAAGTGGTTTATACCGACTGGTCGCAGGTGGCCAGTTTTGCGCGGGAAATTGCCCATTTAGCGGGCGATTCGCGACTTAAATAAGCGTTAAGTTTGAAAAGTGAGCGAACGAAAAGTTTTTTGTATTTTGTGCTTGTCACTTCAGAATAACTCCCTATAATGCGCCTCCACTGACACGGAACAACGGCACACACGCCGCCGGGTCAGCAGAGAACAGCGAAAATAATCGCTTGACTCTGAAGCGGGAAAGCGTAATATGCACACCCCGCGCCGCAGCGAAAACGAAGCGGCACTGCTCTTTAACAATTTATCAGACAATCTGTGTGGGCACTCAAAGTGACATGGATTCTTAACGTCGCAAGACGAAAAATGAATACCAAGTCTCTGAGTGAACATACGTAATTCATTACGAAGTTTAATTCACGAGCATCAAACTTAAATT
>NZ_JADBRF010000024.1:0-63452 GCF_014930485.1 Enterobacter cloacae complex sp. P47BA
GGTGGGTCGTGCAGGATTCGAACCTGCGACCAATTGATTAAAAGTCAACTGCTCTACCAACTGAGCTAACGACCCACTTTTATGCTGCTTTCACGTTGTTTGATATCCCGTGGCAACGGCGGCATATATTACTGATTTAAGAATTCTGCGCAACAAAAATTTCGATGAAGATCACTTAACTGCTTAGTAATCATGCTGCACGACCAGAAATAACGCGATTTCTGGTCATGCGATAATCATCCCATCGAATTCAGGCGTTTTTGCGCCTGCTTAGCACCTTCGGTGCCCGGGAATTTTGCGACCACCTGCTGATAAACCGCTTTGGCTTTCGCCGTGTCGCCTTTGTCCTGCATGATCACGCCAACCTTAAACATCGCATCTGGCGCTTTCGGCGATTTCGGGTAATTTTTTACCACGGAGGCAAAATAAAACGCCGCATCGTCCTTTTTACCCTTGTTGTAATTCAACTGACCGAGCCAGTAATTCGCATTTGGCTGATAGGTTGAGTCAGGGTATTTCTTGATAAAGTTCTGAAACGCAGCGAGCGCGTCATCCTGACGAGATTTATCCTGCACCAGGGCAATGGCCGCATTGTAATCCGTATTCGCGTCACCGCTCTGTACAGGCGCTCCTGTTGAGGCTGAAGCATCAGCAGACGGCGCAGGCGCTGAGGTTGCCGCGCCGCTTTGATCGCCCGCTGCGGGTTGTGCTGCTGCACCGCCGCTGCTGAGGCTATCTATCTGCAATAAAATTTGCTTCTGACGTTCCACAACCTGGTTAAGCTGATACTGACTTTCCTGAATCTGACCACGGAGAGAGTCAATATCGTTTTGGTTATCGGAAAGTTGCTGCTGGAGTTGGGTTAAAAGCTGACTGTGAGCGTTAGAAATACGCTCGAGCTGAGTGACCCGGTCTTCTACCGAGCCTGAGCCGACACTACTGATTGGTGCCTGAGCAAAAGCGGCCCAGGGGGCCGCTATTCCAACCAGTAACGACAGACTCAACAGATGATGTCTGAAGTTACTGCTCATGCAATTCTCTTAGTAAACCAGTACGGCACGACGGTTTTTGGAGTAAGCCGCTTCGTCGTGACCCAGTACTGCCGGTTTTTCTTTACCGTAAGAAACGATGGAGATCTGGTCAGCAGAAACGCCTTTACCCTGCAGGTACATCTTAACGGCGTTAGCACGACGTTCACCCAGGGAGATGTTGTACTCTGGAGTACCACGTTCGTCCGCGTGACCTTCTACGGTGACTTTGTAAGATGGGTTGCTACGCAGGAAGTTAGCGTGAGCATCCAGCATCGCAGCGAAGTCAGAACGGATGTCGTATTTATCCAGATCGAAGTAAACGATGTTGTTCTGCTGCAGCTGCTGCATCTGAAGACGCGCTTGCTCTTCAGAAGACATGTTGCCATTGCCGTTCGCGTCCATACCGGTACCGGCACCCATCATGCCTTCGCCGCTCTGGTCATTGCTGGCGTTCTTGTTAGAAGAACACGCTGCGATTGCCATTACAGGCAGAGCGATCATCAGCCCCTTCAGCACTTTGTTCAGTTGCATTTCTATGATTCCTTTAGTAATCAATTAATTATTATTTACAGATACGGCGACCAGGCAGGTGATTTTACCTGTCCATCAGTGGCCGGAATACGCGCTTTGAAACGCCCATCTGTAGAAACCAGATTCAGCACAGATCCCATCCCCTGAGAAGAGCTGTAGATTACCATAGTGCCGTTAGGTGCCAGACTTGGCGTTTCATCCAGGAACGTTGACGACAGAACTTGAACGCCACCCGCTACCAGATCTTGTTTGGCAATGTGCTGCTGCCCACCGTTGGAGCTGACCATTACCATGAATTTACCGTCACTGCTCACGTCTGCGTTCTGGTTCTGAGAGCCTTCCCAGGTGATACGCTGCGGAGCACCGCCGTTGATGTTCACTTTATAGATTTGTGGACGGCCAGCCTGGTCAGAGGTAAACGCCAGGTTTTGGCTGTCCGGGAACCATGATGGTTCAGTATTGTTGCTGCGACCGTCGGTCACCTGACGGATCTGGCCGGAGCCAATGTCCATCACGTACAGGTTCAGGCTACCGGTTTTAGAAAGCGCAAACGCCAGTTTAGACCCATCTGGAGAGAAGGAAGGCGCACCGTTGTGACGTGGGAACGACGCTACCTGACGCACCGCACCGTTAGCCAGCGTCTGGATAACCAGCGCAGAACGGCCACTTTCGAAGGTCACGTAGGCCAGTTTAGACCCGTCCGGAGACCAGGCTGGAGACATTAGCGGCTGTGAAGAGCGTTTCACCAGGAACTGGTTGTAACCGTCGTAGTCAGAGACGCGCAGCTCGTACGGGAACTGACCGCCGTTGGTCTGTACCACATATGCGATACGGGTACGGAACGCACCTTTAATACCGGTCAGCTTTTCGAATACCGCGTCGCTGGCCGCGTGTGCCGCGTAGCGCAGGTACTGTTTAGTGACCTTGTAAGAGTTCTGTGCCAGAACGGTACCCGGTGCACCGCCGGTATCTACCAGCTGCCAGGCCACGTTGTAAGAACCGTCCGGGTTAGGCGTAACCTGCCCCACCACCACGGCATCGATACCCAGCGCAGACCATGCAGCAGGCTGGACTTCCTGCGCACTGCCCGGCTGCTGCGGCAGACGAGAACGATCTAACGGGTTGAATTTACCGCTGTTACGCAGGTCAGCCGCCACGATGCCACCGGCATCTTCAGGTGCAGCGCCAGGACCGGCCCACTGGAACGGAACAACACCGATTGGGCGTGCCGAGTCCACCCCCTGGGTGATCTCGATACGTACTTCTGCGTGCAGGACTGCTGCCCACAGCATTAAAAAACTAAATGCTACACGTAATGCCTGCTTCATCATATCTCCCTTATCCGGGTAACCTTACCCACGATAATTTAGCAGAATGTTAACAAACTCAAATAGACAAAACTACCCGAACCCTGTGACTAAACCTGGTCTATTTTTCCCCGTTTGCACGGGGAAAATGTAACTTAAGGTTTGAAGTCCAGCGGCGCATTTTTGAAGACTTCGTAGACTGCCTGAGAAGGCGGTTTAGGCATCTTCGCCTGACGCGCTGCAGCCAGAGCCGCAGTACATAAAGCCGGGTCGCCACCTTCAGACTTAATATCAAGCAGCATGCCATCCGGAGCCAGTTTTATACGCAGCGTACACGTTTTACCGGCATAGGAAGACGCATCGTAGAACCGGCTTTCAATCGCCGATTTAATCTGCGCGGCATAGCCGTTGATTTCAGCCCCTGTCGCACCGTTACTCTTAGTGTTACCACTTCCGGTCGGCGCTGCGTTGTTTCCTTTCGCGCCACCGCCCGTTTTCGGTGCATTCTTACCGGAGCTTAAATCCCCCAGCAGATCGTCAACCCCTGCGGCGGCCGCGGCTTTTTCAGCGGCAGCAGCCTTTTTAGCAGCCGCTTTTTCAGCAGCTGCTTTCTTATCGGCAGCGGCCTTCTCAGCTGCAGCTTTTTTATCAGCAGCGGCTTTTTCAGCGGCGGCAGCTTTTTCGGCAGCAGCCTTCTCAGCCGCAGCGGCTTTCTTCGCAGCCTCGGCAGCCGCTTTCTTCTCTGCGTCCTGAGCGGCTTTCTTCGCGGCTTCGGCTTCAGCTTTCTTCTGTGCGTCAGCAGCGGCTTTCTTCGCGGCTTCCGCTTCGGCTTTCTTCTGGGCATCCGCAGCGGCTTTCTTCGCGGCTTCGGCCTCAGCTTTCTTCTGGGCATCGGCAGCCGCTTTCTTCGCCGCTTCTGCCGCTAATTTTGCCTGGGCATCAGCCTGCGCTTTGGCATCCGCTGCGGCTTTTGCTGCCGCCTCTTCCGCCTGCTTTTGCTGTTCCTGCGCTTTCTTCGCGGCCTCTTCGGCTTGCTTCTGCTGTTCCGCCTGCGCTTTCGCAGCTTCCTGCGCCTGCAAACGTTCTTTCTCAAGCTGCTTCAAACGCTCCTGCTCGGCGGCCTGCTTCTCACGCAGCTCTTCCGCCTGCTGTTGCGCCTGTTTTTCACGCTGCTCTTCAGCCCGTTTGGCACTCGCCTTCTGCTGTTGTTCGCGATTATAGTTTTGCACTACCGCACCGGGATCCACCATTACGGCGTCAATGGAAGACCCTCCACCGCCGCCTGCTGATGCATCAATATGCTCGTCGAACGAACTCCAGATCAGCGCTGCAAAAAGAATAACGTGCAGCACTGCGGAGACGATTATCGCTCGCTTAAGCTTGTCGTTCTGTTCGGTTGCCTTTGACACTATCGGTTCCCAAAAACTACGCGGATGATCAAATAGGTTGAGTCATTAAGCCAACTGACTTAACACCCGCACTATGTAGCAAGTTCAGCGCTTTAATAATTTCATCGTAGGGTACGTCTTTCGCGCCACCGATTAAGAAGACCGTTTTCGGATTTGACTCCAGGCGACGCTGCGCTTCGGCAATAACCTGCTCAGGTGGCAGCTGATCCATACGATCTTTTTCTACCACCACGCTGTACTGCCCTACGCCGGAAACTTCAATGATGACCGGAGGATCGTCATTGGTGCTCACCGCCTGTGATTCTGTCGCATCCGGCAGATCGACTTCCACACTCTGGGTAATGATGGGCGCTGTTGCCATGAAGATCAGCAGCAGTACCAACAGAACGTCCAGCAGTGGCACGATATTGATTTCGGACTTGAGCTCGCGACGACCTCGTCCACGCGATCTGGCCATGGTTTACCCCTTGTTGCTCTCGGTGCTGGTAAACGCCTGACGGTGCAGAATCGCGGTGAACTCTTCCATAAAGTTGTCGTAGTTCAGTTCCAGTTTGTTCACGCGCTGGTTCAGACGGTTGTAAGCCATTACCGCCGGAATTGCCGCAAACAGACCGATAGCGGTCGCAATCAGTGCTTCAGCGATACCCGGTGCAACCATCTGCAACGTCGCCTGCTTCACCGCGCCCAGCGCGATAAAGGCGTGCATGATCCCCCACACGGTACCAAACAGACCGATATACGGGCTGATAGAACCCACGGTACCGAGGAAAGGAATGTGCGTTTCAAGATTTTCCAGCTCGCGGTTCATGGAGATACGCATCGCACGCGATGCCCCTTCCACGACGGCTTCCGGCGCATGATTGTTTGCCCGATGCAGACGAGCGAACTCTTTGAATCCGCTATAGAAAATTTGTTCGGAGCCGGTCAGGTTTTCACGGCGTCCCTGGCTCTCCTGATACAGGCGAGAAAGTTCAATACCCGACCAGAACTTATCTTCAAATGCTTCCGCTTCACGGCCAGCAGCATTGAGGATACGCGTTCTCTGGATGATGATGGCCCAGGATGCGATTGAAAAACCAATCAAAATCAACATGATAAGTTTAACCAGAAGGCTTGCCTTCAGGAACAAATCAAGGATATTCATGTCAGTCACTGCTTAAACTCCGCGACAATAGACTTAGGAAGCGCACGAGGCTTCATTATGGTTGGATCAACACAAACAATCAGTACTTCAGCTGAGTTCAGTACGGTGTTCTCTGCGTTGACTATCCGCTGCGTGAAAACCAGTGAGGTCCCGCGCATTGATGTAATTTCAGTTTGGACTTCGAGCATATCGTCGAGTCTGGCAGGCGCAAAATACTCAAGCGTCATCTTGCGTACCACGAAGGCAACTCGCTCAGCCAACAGCACCTGTTGACTAAAGTGATGATGGCGCAGCATCTCTGTGCGTGCCCGTTCATAAAAAGCAACGTAGCTGGCGTGGTAAACCACACCACCGGCATCGGTATCTTCGTAATAGACACGAACCGGCCATCGAAACAGCGTTGTATTCACTTTACATCCCAGTAATGCAACAAAAGTTAGAGCTTTTAAACTTCGCTACTATACGCGCGGGGAAGATGGTTTGGAATGGGGGAAAGTAAACGGAGAGTAAATTTTTATGGGCTCGGGTAAGCCCATAACGTTAACGGACATTTCTTATTCAGAGGAAGAAGAAAATCAAACCGGCGAGAAGCACCAGATCGGCAATCAGCGGGCAAAAAATTCCCTGCCAGTGAACGGCTTTCGGACGAAAGCCCACGCCGTGGATCACACCTGCGCACACCGCCCACATGATGAGGAAGCCGTGCCAGATCTCAAGCTCGCTGGTCTTTGCCGCAAAGCGCGACGGGTCCCAGAAGATACAGCCTGCCAGCAGTAATGCCATCACTAAAGAAAGCGCCCGTAACGGGCGCTTATCCATTACCGCGTAAAGCTTCGCGATAATATTCATCAGTGTTTTTCTTCACCCGCTTTGGTCGCTTCGACGTGCTCAAGCGCCAGGGCAGTGATGACACCAAAAGCACAGGCAAGAAGCGTCCCTAAAATCCATGCGAAATACCACATATTCAGCTCCTTACTTAGTACATAGAGTGGGTGTTGCTTTCGATATGTTCTTTGGTGATACGACCGAACATTTTCCAGTAACACCAGATGGTGTAGGCCAGAACAATCGGAACGAACACGCAAGCAACGTAAGTCATTAAGTTCAGCGTCATATGGCTGGAGGTTGCATCCCACATGGTCAGGCTAGCATTCAGCATGGTGCTGGATGGCATGACGAATGGGAACATGGCAATACCCGCCGTCAGGATGATGCACGCCAGCGTCAGTGAAGAGAACACGAACGCCAGAGCACCTTTCTCCAGACGAGACGTCAGCACGGTCAGCAGCGGCAGCAGCACGCCCAGAGCCGGGATCGCCCACAGCGCAGGGGTATTGTTGAAGTTCACCAGCCATGCACCAGCCTGACGCGCCACTTCTTTGGTCAGCGGGTTAGACGGTGCCGAGTGGTTAATCGCAGACGTCACCACGTAGCCATCAATACCGTACACCACCCACACGCCTGCCAGAGCGAAGCAAACCAGCGTCACCAGTGCCGCCACCTGAGCAGTAGCACGGGAACGCAGGTGCAGTTCACCCACAGTACGCATCTGCAGGTAAGTTGCGCCCTGAGTGATGATCATCGCCACGCTCACCACACCGGCCAGCAGGCCAAACGGATTCAGCAGCTGGAAGAAGTTGCCGGTGTAATAAAGACGCATGTATTCATCGAGGTGGAACGGTACGCCCTGCAGCAGGTTACCGAATGCCACACCAATCACCAGCGGTGGAACGAAGCTACCAATGAAGATGCCCCAGTCCCACATGTTGCGCCAGCGGGTATCTTCAATCTTGGAACGGTAGTCGAAACCGACCGGACGGAAGAATAAAGAGGCCAGCACCAGAATCATCGCCACATAGAAGCCGGAGAACGCAGCCGCGTAGACCATCGGCCAGGCAGCGAACAGCGCGCCGCCTGCGGTGATCAGCCACACCTGGTTACCGTCCCAGTGAGGGGCGATGGAGTTAATCATGATTCGACGCTCGGTGTCATTACGACCGAGGAAACGGGTGAGCATCCCCACCCCCATGTCGAAACCATCCGTGACGGCGAAACCGATCAGCAGAACGCCAACCAGCAGCCACCAGATAAAACGCAATACTTCATAATCGATCATTTGATGACTCCTGTCTTAGCGTGCCGGCTGAGTAGTCACAGTGGACTGCTCGTAGTGATAGCGACCGGTTTTCAGGCTGCTTGGGCCAAGGCGCGCGAACTTGAACATCAGGAACAGTTCAGCCACCAGGAACAGGGTGTACAGACCACAGATCAGCAGCATGGAGAAGATCAGGTCGCCTGCCGTCAGGGAAGAGTTCGCTACCGCCGTTGGCAGTACCTCACCAATCGCCCATGGCTGACGGCCATACTCCGCTACAAACCAGCCGGATTCAATCGCGATCCACGGCAGTGGAATACCGTACAGCGCGGTGCGCAGCAGCCATTTTTTCTCGCCGATGCGGTTACGAATCACGGACCAGAAGGACGCCGCAATGATCAGCAGCATGATGATGCCGCAGCCCACCATGATACGGAATGCGAAGTACAGTGGCGCAACGCGTGGAATCGAGTCTTTGGTCGCCATCTGAATCTGTGCTTCCGTCGCATCAGAAACGTTCGGGGTATAACGTTTCAGCAACAAACCGTAGCCCAGGTCTTTCTTCACGTCGTTAAATTGATCGCGAACGGCCTGATCGGTAGAGCCGGCACGCAGCTGTTCCAGCAGCGAGTAAGCCTTCATACCGTTACGGATACGCTCTTCGTGCTGAACCATCAGCTCCTTCAGACCCGTTACCTGCTTATCGACAGAACGGGTTGCGATGATACCCAGCGCGTAAGGAATTTGGATGGCGAAGCGGTTTTCCTGCGCGTCCTGATCGGGAATACCGAACAGCGTAAAGGCAGCAGGTGCCGGCTGGGTTTCCCATTCGGCTTCGATAGCGGCCAGTTTGGTTTTCTGCACGTCACCCATTTCGTAACCGGATTCATCACCCAGAACGATAACGGAGAGGATTGCAGCCATACCGAAGCTTGCAGCGATAGCAAAGGAGCGCTTGGCAAACGCGAAGTCACGACCGCGCAGCATATAGTAGGAGCTGATACCCAACACGAACATCGCGCCGCACACGTAGCCAGATGCCACGGTGTGAACAAATTTAACCTGAGCAACCGGGTTCAGGACCAGCTCGGCAAAGCTGACCATCTCCATACGCATGGTTTCGAAGTTGAAGTCAGACGCGATCGGGTTCTGCATCCAGCCGTTCGCCACCAGGATCCACAGCGCGGACAGGTTCGAACCTAATGCCACCAGCCAGGTTACGGCCATGTGCTGGACTTTACCCAGACGGTCCCAACCGAAGAAGAACAGACCTACAAAGGTGGATTCGAGGAAGAAGGCCATCAGGCCTTCAATGGCCAGCGGCGCACCGAAGATATCCCCTACATAGTGGGAATAGTAAGACCAGTTAGTCCCGAACTGAAACTCCATGGTCAAACCGGTTGCCACGCCCAGCGCGAAGTTGATACCGAACAACTTGCCCCAGAACTTGGTCATATCTTTATAAATCTGTTTGCCGGAGAGGACGTAAACCGTTTCCATAATTGCCAGCAGGAACGCCATACCGAGCGTCAGCGGCACAAACAGGAAGTGGTACATCGCGGTCAAGGCAAACTGTAAGCGCGACAGTTCGACTACGTCTAACATTATGACTCCTTGCTCATCGCATGAAGACTCCGAGAGTGAACCCCGTTAGAAAGAGATTCACACGCATGCCCCAATACAAATTATTCGCATCCTGGTCGTCGTTATTACCCTGGAGAAGGATAAAAACGATGACGACAGGTTACAAATAGGTTAATAAAAAACTCAAATTGATCCCGCAAATATAATACGCTGCAAAACCCTTACAATAAACAGGTTTTTATTGAATCACATTTACGTTTTTCGACGGCGATCAATTTATAGCAAAATTACCACTTTTCGGCCATTTTGATCGGGGACAATTTAGCGCTTTTCGGCATCTTTTTCCAAGCATTAAACTTTGATTTAAATCAAAAACCGGTCTTGATGTTAATCATGTTTAGCTGCGGTGAGAATGGTAAAAACCATGTTAATGATATGTGCATGCAAAGATGCGATTGGTTATCGAAGACCAAAAAAAATATAAACAGAAGTGATTTTAATTAACGTGAGAGAAAAATGCCCTGTCGAAGCGGGACAAACAATAAGCGTAGCTGGGCCAGTTTATTTTTCCATTCTGTTTTTGCAACTCTTAGAAATTACATTTGATTTACTTTTATTATCCCGGAAGTTAACACCGAAGCGTGACTATTTAATGAAAAAAGGCCGCAAACTCTGCGGCCTTTTGATCGTGTCAGCGGTTTTCAGGCAAGAAGAATGCTGAAGGTTCGTGACTGTCCCGGTCTGAACGCCCCGACGATGCCCTCTTCTTCACGATTGTCTTTTATCCGTTCATTCATGTCCGTTTCGCAGCACCGTTTCACGATCGGATCCACGGATAACGTCGCGTCACATGCGCTGGACTCGGAAGGGTTGAACAGACGAAGAATGAGCTCGTCTCGATCTTCAGCCTTTTTGAGCGTACTGAGCACGCATCCCGTGGGCGAAAGCGCCAGCAGGCTGTAACTTTCCGGCGTGGTACACGACGAGCGATTGAGCTTCATCGCGTCCCAGGGAATTTTGTTATAGCACTGCACCGGCGTTAACCACGATTTAGCCTGCTGCGCGACGCCCGCGTTTTCCGGCGTTCCACTGAAGCTGAAGAGGCTAAAGCGACAGCTTAACGAACCGCGCACCTGGGAGTCAGGAACAGGCATTTTGATTCCTGAAGGCCTACCGGGGCGCAACAGCAAATCTTCTTTGCCGAGTAACCCCACGCCGCGCAGCAGGGTCAGGGCAAAGGCTTTTTTATCCTCGCCTACTACTTCAAACTCGCGTAGTCCTTCGGTGAACAGCGCAAGCCCGTTTCGTTTTTCCTGCAGGATGGCATAGTTGAGTAAATTCCAGACGGGAACCGGCGCTTCTTTCCACCCCTCCTCCTGCCAGTTTTCCATCGCCGCGTCCTGCACCGGACGAGTGAGGGTGCCAAACTGGGTATCCGCTAACACGTCCTCTGTCATAAACGGCGTAGGGATCAGCACGCGGACGCGGTGGTCGTCAGCCTGATTATCCAGACGCACCGCCACATCAATACGTCTGCTGTGGTGGCTAAGCGTGATTTCAACCTCAGCGCCGAGAGACCCGCTTCGCTGACCCGCCGCGCGTTCGGCCAGATTAGCCGGTACCGCGATCTGATGGCGAATCACCGCCCTGCTCTGCCAGCCTTCGTGTATAACCTCGACCTGATGCTCGCCCTGCGCTGAAGTGAGTCTCCACTCTTCCCGCGAAGGCGAGTAGTCGTATTCATCGCCATCATCCGAACTCTCTTCGATTTCCAGCACCCGGTCATAAATCAGCCCGGTTTCTTTGTCGCGCAGGCGCAGCGTACCGTCGTTATTTAAATCAATCTGCCAGAAGGCGTTTTCGAGCAAGGATTCGGTGTTTATCACCGGAGAGACCACCTTCCCGGCCACGTTTGGCTCGATAAACAGCGTACGGTAGCCCATCGACGGCAGTATCTGGCTGAGCTGAATATCAAACTCCATAAACGGCTCATAATTACCGTAATGGACAATCTGCCTGTCAATGAGACCAGGGTCCAGCTCGCGCGCGCTGCGAATGAAATACGGGATCTCGTTGCCTTTATCATCCAACAGACGGAACTGGCTGGCGCGCAGTCGAATCGTGGTGTTCATCACCTCTTCACGCGGCCAGGGCATCAGGTTGAACATCACCAGTTTGTCGGCGTCGCTTTGTGGCATGTTGTCGACAATCTTGCGCATATAGAAACGCACCAGGTTATCTGCCATGTCTTCAGCCAGTTCAAAACGAGAGACAATCTCACGATGCACCTTGTCGCTGCAGCAGCAGCCGATGCTGTCGTGAGCGTGGTTTTTAAGGATCTCTTTCCACATCTTCTCCAGCAGGCCGTGGTGATAATCGAAGCCCAGCGTCCATGCAAGCGTTGCCAGCGGTTCGAGGATGTTGACAATTTTGTTCTCAATACGCGCATGGGCAATTTTGATATCCATGCGCGTGGAGCCGATTGTCCGGTGCACGCGCATGTATTTCCCGTCGATAAACTCCCCTTTCAGAGTCGCCAGTTCATCGCGGCGTGCCTCAATGTGGTCAAACACCTCTTCAAAGCGGCTCATTACAAATTGACGCTGCGGATAGATTTCACGCAGCTTATCCATCACGGAGAAAATGTTCTGCTGCAGCGGCATCTGATCGTGACCGTTGGGCAGCAAAATCTCTTTGGTGACGGAGGCCTTTTCCAGAACGTCGAAATAGCTGTCGAGCCGTTTTCGCAGCCCGGCTTCGTCCTCCGGTAAGTACTTACCAATCGCGTAGCCCAGCGGCAGCACCTGCGCCGTGACTTCACTGCCGTCCTGGCTCTGCCAGAGAAATTCGGTTTTATCGGTCCCGTGTCGTTCCGAGCAGCCGCGCCAGAACATCGTCCGGGTAATGCCAAATCCGTTATAGATATGCGGAAGCTGGCCGGACATACCAAACGAATCCGGCAGATAGCCGATCTTCATCGGCTCGCCGAACACCATACAGTCCCGGATGCCGTACATCAGGTTGCGGACAATCGACTCGCCGCTGACAATCGTGGTATCGGTCTGGGTATACCAGGGGCCGATAATCAGTTTTCCGCGCTCCACAAGCGCCTTTACCCGCGCGCGGTTTTCGGGCACGACGGCAAAATAATCTTCCAGCACCGCCGTCTGGCCATCAAGGACGTAATATTTATACTCGTCGTCCTGCTCCAGGCGGGTCAGGATCTCTTCCATATTATTGACCAGAAGAATGCGCGACTCTTCAGTGGTGAAGTACCACTCACGGTCCCAGTGCATATGCGGCGTGATATGAACGCGAGATACAGCTTTCATCTTCGTTTCCTGTTTTGTGAGTTTTTACGGTATGGCGTCTTCTGTGAGGTACTTGCCCTTTTTTACCGCCTGACGTCGCCAGAGCAGCAGAACAAACGTGGAGACAGCGGTCCCCGCCAGCGCCGCGCCAAACCAGCCTGCCGCCGCAACCACACCGCCCAACCCGGCATCGTGAAGTAAAAAGAGAGAGAAAATCCCGGCCCCCGGGGTAGACAACCCGATCCCCATCGCACCGACAGCCGCGCCTGTCACCATGGATCCAAGTACAAATGAGCCAATGACGCGAAGCGGATCTTCAATCGCCATCGGGATCGCCCCTTCGGTAATGCCCGCCAGGCCGAGCAGCCACGTTGATTTACCGGTTTCAATTTCAAACGGTTTAAACAGCTTCGGCGCCAGCATCGTCGACGCCGTGACGGTGAAGGCTGAGACCATTTTGACGGAGGCAAAGATTGCGTAAGGACCATAAACGCCGTTCGCCATCGCCCCCAGGCAAAACGCGTAAGAGGCTTTGTTGACCGGGCCACCCAAATCGAATGAGCACATAAACCCGAGGATTGCCCCCAGAAGCAGCGCATTCGCGCCGGAGAGACCGTTAAGCCAGACGGTGAGCGTGTTATTGAGCCAGGCCACCGGTTCGCCAATCACAAACAGCATCAGGCTGCCCACGCCCAGCACGCCAATCACCGGATAGAGATAAAAGGTCAGAAAGCCGTTATAGCGGCTACTGAGCCGAATGTGGTTTTTCACCCAGCGCATCAGATAGCCCGCGATCAGCCCACCGACGATAGCGCCCAGAAAACCGGAGCCGATCATATTGGCAGCAAGACCGGCCGCAAAACCCGGCGTCAGCGCAGGTTTATCCGCCAGCGAATACGCGGTATAGGCCGCCAGAACAGGTACCATCAGAATGCCGAGCATGCCGCCGCCAAGCTTGCGGTACATCCACAGCCACGAGTTTTCCTGGTCAAACAGGTGCTGCAGACCCAGGATTTGCGCCAGCAGTACCGACACGGCCAGCACCGTACCGCCAGCGACGATCAGCGGCACCGCAAAAGAGATACCGCTGAGAAGTGCCTGCTTGAGTTCAGTTTTAACGCTCTTTTTCGTTTCGGTATCGACATGCGCAGGACGCGCATCGGATGCAGGCTGCAGCGCCAGCGCGCGCTCAATAAGCGCTTCAGCATGGCGCAGAGGCTCCGCGACGGGCACGGAAATGGTGGGGATCCCCTGAAAACGCTCGTTCTCTTTGATCGCCACTTCCGCCGCAAAGATGCACGCTTTGGCCTCCTGCAACTGCTGCGCGGTGATGCGCCCCTCAATGCCGTTCGCCCCCTGCTTTTCGACCACCACGTTGACGCCAAGCTTGCGTCCCGCTTTTTCCAGGTACTCTGCGGCCATATAGGTATGCGCGATCCCGGCCGGACAGGCGGTCACGCAGACGATTGTCGGGGCATTCAGCGCGACGGCTGCCTCTTCCATGTCAGGGGCAGCTTCAAGCGCAGCAAGCACGTCTTCCGCCGTGGTAGCAGCCATCACGCGCGCCCTGAGATCGTCATCCGCCAGGCGAGACGTCAACTCCGTCAGCACCTGAATATGGGTTGAACCCGCTTCTGCTGGCGGAATGGCGAGCAGAAAAACCAGCTCAACCTCTTCCGGCCCGTCCACGCCTTCCCATGCAAGCGGTTCTCGCAGAGTTGCCACGGCAAAAGCCGCCTCCTTCACGACGGCTGATTTACCGTGAGGAACGGCCAGTCCTTCACCCAGCGCGGTCGGCCCAAGCGATTCCCGATGAAACACCTCCTCCAGAAACGCATCGGCATCAGCGATTTTGCCCAGCGCCACCAGCCGCGCCGTAAGCTGACGGATTGCCTCATCCCGGCGGGTAAACTGCGCCTGAACGCAAACAGCACGCGGATCGGTCAGAGTCGTCAGGTTCATAAAGATCCTCACCTATACAGAGTTATTGTCTGGAGAGGATTCTGGCAGACCTGATAATACATTTATGTGATCACTTTCACTAAAAGCCAAATTTGTATTTTAATTGTATCATTTACAAATCATCAGTTGAATGCATAATTCCCTGAAAGGGTATTAAGCAGGCGCGATAAAATGGGCAACAAACCGATGTACCGGCAGATAGCCGATGCGTTCCGCGAGAAAATCAACGCCGGGGAATTAAAACCCGGAGACGCGCTGCCGACGGAGTCCAGTCTTCAGGAGGCGTTTCGCGTCAGCCGCGTCACCGTGCGGCAGGCCCTGAAACTGCTCGCCGATGAGCAGATCATCGAAAGTATTCAGGGCAGCGGCTCTTATGTAAAAAAAGAGGAGCGCGTCAATTACGATATTTATCAGCTCACCGGCTTTTACGAAAAGCTGGCGGATCGTCATGTCGATACGCACAGTGATGTCAAAATCTTTGAAGTGGTGAAAGCCGATGCGCGGCTGGCGGCAACATTAGCGGTTGGCGTGGAAGATAAGGTCTGGCACGTTAAGCGCGTGCGTTTCATCAAGCAGAAGCCGGTGAACCTGGAGGAGACATGGATGCCGCTGGCCATGTTTCCCGACCTCACCTGGGGAGTGATGGAGAATTCGAAATATCACTACGTTGAGCAGATCAAAAAGCTGGTTATCGATCGCAGCGAGCAGGAGCTGATGCCGATCATGCCGTCAGAGGAGGCGATCGCCGCGCTGTCGCTCGATCCGGCAAAGCCGATCCTGGAAAAAGTCTCCCGCGGGTTCCTGAAGGACGGACGGGTGTTTGAATACAGCCGCAACGTGTTCAATACCGACGACTACAAGTTCACTCTCGTCGCCAGACGCAGGCAATAAAAAAGGCCGCTTTACAGCGGCCAACCATGTCGAAACGGACATTTTTATACTTCATCGCTCCCCGTTCGGGGAGCAGAGAGGACTTACTTAATGATGGATTTCAGTGCTTCGCCGATATCCGCCAGGCTGCGAACGGTCTTCACGCCTGCGGCTTCCAGCGCAGCAAACTTCTCATCAGCCGTACCTTTACCGCCGGCGATGATCGCGCCCGCGTGGCCCATACGCTTGCCTTTCGGCGCGGTCACGCCCGCGATGTAACCGACAACAGGCTTGGTTACGTGTTCTTTGATATAAGCAGCCGCTTCTTCTTCCGCGCTACCACCGATCTCACCGATCATCACGATCGCTTCGGTCTGCGGATCTTCCTGGAACAGCTTCAGGATGTCGATGAAGTTAGATCCCGGGATTGGGTCACCGCCGATGCCCACGCAGGTGGACTGGCCGAAGCCGTAGTCGGTGGTCTGCTTAACCGCTTCATAGGTCAGGGTACCGGAACGGGAAACGATGCCCACTTTGCCCGGCTTGTGAATATGGCCAGGCATAATGCCGATTTTGCATTCGCCCGGAGTGATCACGCCTGGGCAGTTCGGGCCGATCATGCGCACGCCTGCTTCGTCCAGCTTCACCTTCACGGTCAGCATATCCAGGGTCGGGATGCCTTCGGTGATAGTGATGATCAGCTTGATGCCTGCGTCGATCGCTTCCAGAATGGAGTCTTTGCAGAACGGTGCCGGAACGTAGATCACGGTCGCGGTTGCGCCCGTCGCTTCTACCGCTTCACGCACGGTGTTGAACACCGGCAGGCCCAGGTGCGTGGTGCCGCCTTTACCTGGCGTTACGCCGCCAACCATCTGCGTGCCGTAGGCAATCGCCTGTTCGGAGTGGAAAGTCCCCTGGCTACCGGTGAAGCCCTGGCAGATAACCTTGGTATCTTTATTAATTAAAACTGACATTATTTCCCCTCCACTGCGGCAACAACCTGCTGAGCTGCATCCGTCAGACTTTTCGCTGCAATAATATTCAGGCCGCTGTCAGCCAGTTTTTTCGCGCCGAGTTCAGCGTTGTTACCTTCCAGACGCACAACCACCGGAACGTTAACACCCACTTCTTCTACCGCGCCGATGATACCGTCGGCGATCAGGTCGCAACGGACGATGCCGCCGAAGATGTTCACCAGAACGGCCTTCACGTTGTCGTCAGAGAGAATGATTTTGAACGCTTCGGTTACGCGCTCTTTGGTTGCGCCGCCGCCTACGTCGAGGAAGTTAGCTGGCTCACCGCCGTGCAGCTTAACAATGTCCATGGTGCCCATTGCCAGGCCTGCGCCGTTAACCATGCAGCCGATGTTGCCATCCAGCGCCACGTAGTTCAGCTCCCATTGTGCAGCCTGCGCTTCACGCGGATCTTCCTGAGACTGATCGCGCATTTCGCGCAGATCGGACTGGCGGAACAGCGCGTTGCCGTCAGCGCCCAGCTTGCCGTCGAGGCAGATCAGGTCGCCCTGGGCGGTGATCACCAGCGGGTTGATCTCGATCAGCGCCAGATCGCGCTCCAGGAAAATATTCGCCAGACCCATGAAGATCTTGGTGAACTGCTGAACCAGCTTGCCTTCCAGGCCCAGTTTGAACGCCAGCTCGCGACCCTGGTAAGGCATTGGGCCCGCCAGCGGATCGATAGCCACTTTGTGGATCAGATGCGGGGTCTCTTCCGCCACTTTTTCGATTTCCACGCCGCCTTCGGTAGACGCCATGAACACCACGCGACGGGAGCTACGGTCAACCACCGCGCCCAGATACAGTTCTTTCGCGATGTCGGTCGCCGCTTCCACCAGAATCTGGTTAACCGGCTGGCCGTTCGCGTCTGTCTGGTACGTTACCAGACGTTTGCCGAGCCAATGTTCAGCAAACGCACGAATTTCTTCTTTGCTCTTAACAACCTTCACACCGCCCGCTTTACCGCGACCGCCAGCGTGAACCTGACATTTAACTACCCACGGGCCGGAACCGATTTTAGATGCGGCTTCTTCTGCTTCACGCGGGGTAGTACAGGCATAACCCACCGGCGCCGGTAAGCCATACCGGGCAAACAGCTGTTTGGCCTGATATTCATGTAAGTTCATGTGTTCTATCCATCCTTCAGGGTAATCGTTATCTTCAAACCTGTAGGCCGGCGCTACGCTTATCCGGCCTACAGGGCAGGTGACGCTAAAACGTTACTAGACGTCCAGCAGCAGACGCGTTGGATCTTCCAGCAGCTCTTTAATCGCTACCAGGAAGCCCACGGACTCGCGGCCGTCGATCAGGCGGTGGTCGTAAGAGAGCGCCAGGTACATCATCGGCAGGATCTCAACTTTACCGTCTACCGCCATAGGACGATCTTTAATGGCATGCATACCCAGGATCGCGCTCTGCGGCGGGTTAATGATCGGGGTAGACATCAGCGAACCAAATACGCCGCCGTTGGTAATGGTGAAGTTACCGCCGGTCAGGTCGTCTACGGTCAGCTTGCCGTCGCGGCCTTTCACAGCCAGCTCTTTAATGTTTTTCTCGATGTCAGCCATACCCAGGGTATCCACGTCACGCAGAACCGGGGTCACCAGGCCACGCGGGGTAGAAACCGCCATGCTGACGTCGAAGTAGTTGTGGTAAACCACGTCATCGCCGTCAATAGAGGCGTTCACTTCCGGGTAGCGTTTCAGCGCTTCAACCACCGCCTTGACGTAGAAGGACATGAAGCCCAAACGGATACCGTGACGTTTTTCAAACGCGTCACCGTACTGCTTACGCAGATCCATAATTGGCTTCATGTTCACTTCGTTGAAGGTGGTCAGCATCGCGGTGGAGTTTTTCGCTTCCAGCAGACGCTCGGCCACGCGCTTGCGCAGGCGCGTCATCGGTACGCGTTTTTCGCTGCGGGCACCCAGCGCAGGCTGTGCTGCCGGAGCTGCCGCAGGGGCTTTCGCTTCTGCCTGAGCAGGCGCTTTTGCCAGATGCTTGTCGATGTCTTCGCGGGTCAGACGACCGCCCACACCGGTGCCTTTGATGGCTGCCGGGTCAAGGCTGTGTTCAGCCAGCAGGCGACGGATCGCCGGGCTGAGGGCGTCGTTAGACTGTTCTTCCAGAGAAGCCTGCTGGCGCTGAGCCGGCGTAGAGGCTTTCTCTTCAGACTTCGCGCTGGACTCTTTGCCCGCGCTGTTGCCTTCACGCAGGCGCCCCAGGATCTGACGAGAGGTGACGGTGGTGCCTTCATCTTCCAGCACCGCGTCCAGAACGCCATCCGCCGAAGCCGGTACTTCCAGTACCACTTTGTCAGTTTCGATTTCTACCAGCACTTCATCGCGCTTAACGGCATCGCCTGGTTTTTTGTGCCAGGTAGCGACGGTCGCATCTGCTACGGATTCAGGCAGGTCGGGAACAAGAATATCTACGCTACTCATTATGTATCCTTTAATTAATCGACGTTCAGCGCGTCATTGACCAGATCTTGTTGCTGCTTCTGGTGAACGGACATATACCCTACCGCCGGAGAGGCGGAGGCCGGGCGACCTGCATAGCGCAGGGCTGACCCAAATGGAATCACTTCACGGAAATGATGCTGGCTGCAGTACCATGCGCCCTGGTTGAGCGGCTCTTCCTGGCACCAGACAAAATCATGTACGTGAGCGTACTGTTTCAGCACTTCCTGCATCGCCTGATGCGGGAACGGATAAAGCTGTTCGATACGCACGATGGCGACATCTTTCTGATCGTTCTTACGGCGCTGTTCCAGCAGGTCGTAATAAACCTTACCAGAACACATCACCACACGCTTCACGGCCTGCGGTTCCAGCTCGTCAATTTCACCGATGGCCGGCAGGAAGGTGCCGTTCGCCAGCTCTTCCAGGCTGGAGACCGCCAGCGGATGACGCAGCAGGGATTTCGGCGACATCACCACCAGCGGACGGCGCATACCGCGCAGCGCCTGACGACGCAGCATGTGGTACACCTGCGCCGGGGTGGACGGCACGCAGACCTGCATGTTCTGCTCGGCGCAGAGCTGCAGATAACGTTCCAGACGCGCGGAGGAGTGCTCCGGACCCTGGCCTTCATAACCGTGCGGCAGGAGCATCACCAGGCCACACATGCGGCCCCATTTCTGTTCGCCGGAGGAGATGAACTGGTCGATAACCACCTGCGCACCGTTGGCGAAGTCACCGAACTGCGCTTCCCAGATGGTCAGGGTGCGCGGTTCCGCCGTGGCGTAACCGTATTCGAAAGCCAGTACCGCTTCTTCAGACAGCACGGAGTCCCAGACCTTGAACTGGCCCTGACCGTTGTGCACGTGCTGCAGCGGGGTGTAGGTTGAACCGTTAGACTGGTTGTGAACCACTGCGTGACGGTGGAAGAAGGTCCCACGGCCCGCATCTTCACCGGACAGACGAACAGGGATCCCTTCGTCAACCAGCGTTGCGTAGGCCAGCGTTTCCGCCCCGCCCCAGTCGAACAGCTTCTCGCCTGCTGCCATGGACTGACGGTCGGCGTAGATTTTCGCCACGCGAGACTGCATCTCGATAGCGTCCGGCACGGTGCTGATGCGTTTAGCCAGCTCCTGCAGGCGCTTCATCTCAACCTTGTTCGGGTAGCTCTCATCCCACTCGTGGTTGAGGTACGGCGACCAGGTAAAGGAGTGCATGTTCATCGGACGCAGCTCTTTCACCACGCACTCCCCCGCGTCCAGCGCGTCGCGGTAGAGGTTGACCATTTCGGTCGCATCTTCCAGCGTCGCCACCTTGTCACTTTCCAGCTTGTCAGCATAGATTTTGCGCGGCGTCGGGTGTTTTTTGATTTTCTGGTACATCAGCGGCTGGGTTGCACTTGGCTCATCCGCTTCGTTGTGGCCGTGACGGCGGTAGCAGAAGAGGTCAATGAACACATCGCGCTTAAAGGTATTACGGAAGTCCAGCGCCAGACGGGTAACGAAAGCAACGGCTTCCGGATCGTCCGCGTTAACGTGGAAGATTGGCGCCTGTACCATCTTACCGATGTCGGTGCAGTACGGGGTAGAACGCGCATCCAGCGGGTTAGAGGTGGTGAAGCCCACCTGGTTGTTGATCACGATGCGAACGGTACCGCCCACTTCATAACCACGCGCTTTCGACATGTTCAGGGTTTCCTGAACCACGCCCTGCCCTGTGACCGCCGCATCACCGTGGATGGTGATTGGCAGCACTTTATTGCTGCTCGGCTCGTCCAGACGATCCAGACGCGCGCGCACGGAACCGATAACCACCGGGCTGACGATTTCCAGGTGTGACGGGTTAAACGCCAGCGCCAGGTGAACCAGACCGCCTTCGGTTTCGATATCTGACGAGAAGCCCATGTGGTACTTCACGTCGCCGGTGCCGAGGTGTTCTTTGTGTTTGCCCGCGAATTCGTCGAACAGGTCCTGCGGTTTTTTACCCAGCACGTTGACCAGCACGTTCAGACGACCACGGTGCGCCATGCCGAGCACCACTTCACGGGTGCCGCTCTTGCCTGCGTGGCGAATCAGCTCTTTCAGCATCGGCACCAGCGCGTCGCCGCCTTCCAGCGAGAAGCGTTTTGCGCCCGGGAACTTCGCGCCCAGATAGCGCTCAAGCCCTTCCGCTGCGGTCAGTTCGCTGAGGAAGCGTTTTTTCTCGTCAGCCGAGAAGGTCGCGTGGCCCGCTACGGATTCGATGCGCTGCTGGATCCAGCGCTTCTCTTCGGTAGAGGTAATGTGCATGTATTCCGCGCCGATGGAGCCGCAGTAGGTTTGCTTGAGCGCGTCAATCAGATCGCCCAGCTTCATCGTGTCTTTGCCGATGGCAAAGGAACCTACGTTAAAGCTTTCCTGGAAATCGGCCTCGGTCAGATCGTGATACGCCGGATCGAGATCGGCCACACGGTCTTGTTTCCACAGTCCCAGCGGATCGAGATTCGCATGCTGGTGACCACGGAAGCGATAAGCGTTGATAAGCTGCAGGACTTTAACCTGCTTCGCATTGGTGTCAGGGTCGGAAATCGCAGAAGAGTAACGTGAGGCATCCTTCGCCAGACGACGGAAATAATCACGTGTTTTGGAATGGAATTGATCCGGTTTGACCCCTGTACCAGGCAACTGCTGGAACATGGAACGCCAGTTTGCGTCCACTGAGTCAGGATCGGTTAAGAAGTCTTCATAGAGCTGTTCTATCCAGCTCTGGTTGGCACCAGAGAGGTAAGAAGAGTCCAGCCAGGCTTTCATTGCGCCGTTCTGCATCGTGATCCCTTAAGCATTTTTATGCTTACTTTCGCCGTAGAAACTACCACGCACACCGCGTGTACGTGCCGGGGTTCACCTGCGAGCTCTTTTACTTTGGCCCGCGAAGGAACCTTTAGAAACTGTCTAGACTTCAGGGCAGTTTTTAAAGGTTTCTGCAATTTATTCCCTCTCCCTTTGGGAGAGGGTTAGGGTGAGGGTGAGGGGAACAGCGCTCCCCTCTCACTACTTACGCACTGCGCTGCAGCAGCATCGACTTAATATGGCCGATGGCACGCGTCGGGTTCAGCCCCTTCGGACACACACTGACGCAGTTCATGATGCTATGGCAGCGGAATACGCTGAAAGCGTCACTTAATCCTTCCAGACGGCTGTCGGTTTCGGTGTCGCGGCTGTCGATCAGGAAGCGATAGGCAGCCAGCAGACCCGCAGGGCCGATAAACTTGTCCGGGTTCCACCAGAACGACGGGCAGGACGTTGAACAGCATGCGCAGAGAATACACTCGTACAGACCATCGAGTTTTTCACGCTGCTCAGGAGACTGTAAGTGCTCGCGAGCGGGTGGATTTTGCCCATTATTCAATAAGTAAGGCTTAATCTTCTCATATTGTGCATAGAATTGCCCCATGTCTACCACCAAATCACGCACGACCGGCAGGCCTGGCAGAGGACGGATAACGATTTTCTGACCAGGACGCTGCAGCGCTGAAATTGGCGTGATGCAGGCCAGGCCGTTTTTGCCGTTCATGTTCACACCGTCAGAGCCACATACCCCTTCACGGCAGGAGCGGCGGAACGACAGCGTAGGATCTTTCTCTTTCAGCTGGATTAAGGCATCCAGCAGCATCATGTCACGACCTTCTTCCGCTTCGAGGGTATAGTCCTGCATGCGCGGAGCGTCATCAACATCCGGGTTATAACGATAAACTGAGAATTCGAGTTTCATTATCCTGTCTCCGCATTAGTAAGTACGAATCTTCGGCGGGAACGCCGGACGCAGTTTCGGTTCCATGTTGACGTTACGACGCGTCATGGTTTCCGACTCTGGCAGATACAGGGAATGGCACAGCCAGTTTTCATCGTCACGATCCGGGAAGTCGAAGCGGCTATGGGCGCCACGGCTTTCGGTACGGAAGTTTGCCGACATCGCGGTTGCGAATGCGGTTTCCATCAGGTTATCCAGCTCCAGGCACTCAACGCGCTGGGTGTTGAACTCGCTGGAGGTGTCGTCCAGACGGGCATTTTTCAGACGCTCGCGGATCGCCTTCAGCTGCTCAAGGCCTTTGGCCATCGCATCGCCTTCGCGGAATACCGAGAAGTTGTGCTGCATGCACTCCTGCAGCGCTTTACGGATTTCCACCGGATCTTCGCCGTTACGGTTACCGTTCCAGCGGTTGAGGCGTTCAAGAGAGGCGTCGATTTCGTCGTCGGTTGCATCACGCAGCGCGCCCTGCTCGGCAATGGACTCCTGCAGATGCAGACCCACCGCACGACCAAATACCACCAGGTCCAGCAGGGAGTTGCCGCCCAGACGGTTGGCGCCGTGTACGGATACGCAGGCGATTTCGCCTACCGCGAACAGGCCAGGAATGACCACGTCTTCGCCCTGCTCGTTCACGGTCAGCGCCTGACCGGTCACTTTGGTCGGAATACCGCCCATCATATAGTGGCAGGTTGGGATAACCGGGATCGGCTCTTTCACCGGATCGACGTGCGCGAAAGTACGGGACAGTTCCAGAATGCCCGGCAGACGGGATTCCAGCACTTCTTTACCCAGATGGTCGAGCTTCAGCTTCGCGTGTGGACCCCATGGGCCATCGCAGCCGCGGCCTTCACGGATTTCGATCATGATGGAACGCGCCACCACGTCACGACCCGCCAGGTCTTTCGCATTCGGGGCATAACGCTCCATGAAGCGCTCGCCGTGTTTGTTCAGCAGGTAGCCACCTTCACCGCGGCAGCCTTCGGTGACCAGCACGCCCGCACCGGCGATACCGGTTGGGTGGAACTGCCACATCTCCATGTCCTGCACCGGTACGCCGGCGCGAATAGCCATACCGACACCGTCACCGGTGTTGATATGGGCGTTGGTGGTGGATTGGTAAATACGGCCTGCACCGCCGGTCGCCAGCACGGTCGCGCGGGCTTTGAAGTAAACCACTTCACCGGTTTCGATGCACAGCGCGGTACAGCCAACAATTGCGCCATCGGCGTTTTTCACCAGATCCAGCGCATACCACTCGGAGAAGATGGTGGTGTGGTTTTTCAGGTTCTGCTGATACAGGGTGTGCAGCAGTGCGTGACCGGTACGGTCAGCCGCCGCCGCGGTACGTGCCGCCTGCTCGCCGCCGAAGTTTTTCGACTGGCCGCCAAACGGACGCTGATAGATGGTGCCATTTTCCAGACGGGAGAACGGCAGACCCATATGGTCCAGCTCCAGAATCGCTTCCGGGCCGGTTTTACACATATATTCGATGGCATCCTGGTCGCCGATATAATCGGAACCTTTTACCGTGTCGTACATGTGCCATTCCCAGTTATCTTCATGGGAGTTACCCAGCGCAACGGTAATACCGCCCTGCGCGGACACAGTGTGGGAACGGGTCGGGAACACTTTAGAGAGCAGCGCACAGGTCTGGCCGCTCTGGGAAATTTGCAGTGCGGCGCGCATACCTGCGCCACCCGCACCAATCACAACAGCATCAAATTCTCTGACTGGCAGTTTCATTACACACCCCACACCACAACAAATCCATAAATGACGTAAACCAGCAGCGCAACAACAATAATCAGTTGCAGCGGAAGGCGAATCGCCAGCGGTTTAACGTAATCGGTCAACACCTGCCACATGCCGATCCAGGCATGGATAAGGATGGAGAACAGGGCCAGCAGGGTGAACACTTTGGTGAAGGCCGATCCGAAGAAACCACTCCAGATTTCCCACGTCAGCGTGCCGCTGGTCGCGAAGAAACCGATCATATAGATGATGTAAAGCGTGAGGACGATGGCGGTAGCGCGGACCAGAATGAAGTCATGTACGCCGTTGCGTCCTAATGCGGAGGCGTTGCTTACCATACGAGAACTCCTGCGAGAAGTGAAAGCACGACAGTGATCACAAATGAAATGTTCGCGGTACGTTTCCCGGCCTCGAACGTCTCTTCCAGATAGCCAAAGTCCATCAGCATGTGGCGTACACCGCCAACAACGTGATAGGCCAGCGCGGTGAGAATGCCCCACATGATAAATTTCACGAAGAAGCTATTCATGATGGCCGAGGCCTGGAGGAATCCTTCAGGGGAAGAGAGGCTGGTGCCCAGTAACCACAGCAAAATACCGACCGCCACAAACGTAATCACACCAGAAACACGGTGCAGAATGGACGCTATTGCTGTTACGGGGAACCGGATCGTTTTGAGATCCAGATTGACAGGTCTTTGTTTTTTCACATTTCTTATCATGAATAACGCCCACATGCTGTTCTTATTGTTTCCTTCCTCCGGACTGCGATGCGGGTCAAGCAGCGTTCCTTTTCTATAACTGCGCGTCATGCAAAACATTGCTTCCAAATGCTAAAACGACACGTTACAACGCTGGGTGGCTCGGGATTGCAGGGTGTTCCGGAGACCTGGCGGCAGTATAGGCCGTTCACAAAATCATTACAATTAACCTACATACAGTTTGTTGGGTTTTCTCTGGAACAGTGATCAGGGTCACGATAACAACATCTTTTTAATTTTTAATCATCTGATTTGACAAATGTTAAACAATATTGTTACAAACGTCATCAGAAAAGGCATATAATGCGCAAAAGTTATGAGGTCTCTCTTTCACCTGACAAATAGTTATGTAACAGTGTGATGGTATTGACCGAAGTTATCAGGACAGTTATTAGTGATATACAGGTTTGAATAATTCGGACTGCAAAAACGCTGATTTGCTGTTGTTTCACTGATATTTCATTCGTTTACCTGCAAGGCGCCATAGCTCTGTACCCTGGTTACTCCTCGTGAGCTGAGCGGTAAGCCAAATAACAATCTGGTAACGGTGATTAACAGCTGAAGGCAAATCCGGTAAAAGCAGTCTTAAGCATAAGGCGCTAAGGAGACCGTAAATGGCTGATACAAAGGCAAAACTCACCCTAAATGGTGATGATGCTATTGAACTGGATGTGCTAAAAGGCACGCTCGGTCAGGATGTTATTGATATCCGTACGCTGGGTTCCAAAGGAGTATTTACCTTTGACCCTGGATTTACCTCTACCGCATCTTGCGAATCCAAAATCACCTACATTGACGGTGACGAAGGTATCCTGCTCCATCGCGGCTTCCCCATCGATCAGTTAGCCACCGAATCCAACTACCTGGAAGTGTGCTACATCCTGCTGAACGGCGAAAAGCCGACGCAGGCGCAGTACGATGAATTCAAAACCACCGTAACCCGTCACACCATGATCCATGAGCAGATTACCCGTCTGTTCCATGCGTTCCGTCGTGACTCTCACCCAATGGCGGTGATGTGCGGGATTACCGGTGCGCTGGCGGCGTTCTACCACGACTCACTTGACGTGAATAACCCGCGTCACCGTGATATCGCGGCGTTCCGCCTGCTGTCCAAAATGCCGACCATGGCGGCGATGTGCTACAAATACTCCATCGGCCAGCCGTTTGTGTACCCACGTAACGACCTCTCCTACGCCGGCAACTTCCTGCGCATGATGTTCTCCACGCCGTGCGAAGAGTATGAAGTGAATCCGGTGCTGGAACGCGCGATGGACCGTATTTTGATCCTGCACGCTGACCACGAGCAGAACGCCTCTACCTCTACTGTCCGTACCGCAGGCTCTTCAGGCGCGAACCCGTTCGCCTGTATCGCTGCGGGCATCGCCTCCCTGTGGGGACCGGCGCACGGCGGCGCGAACGAAGCGGCGCTGAAGATGCTGGAAGAGATCAGCACCGTTGAGCACATTCCAGAGTTCGTGCGTCGCGCGAAAGACAAGAATGACTCCTTCCGCCTGATGGGCTTCGGTCACCGTGTTTACAAAAACTACGACCCGCGCGCTACCGTTATGCGTGAGACCTGCCATGAAGTGCTGAAAGAGCTGGGCACCAAAGACGATCTGCTGGAAGTGGCGATGGAGCTGGAACACATCGCGCTGAACGACCCGTACTTCATCGAGAAGAAACTCTACCCGAACGTCGATTTCTACTCTGGCATTATTCTGAAAGCGATGGGCATTCCGTCTTCCATGTTCACCGTGATTTTCGCCATGGCGCGTACCGTAGGCTGGATTGCGCACTGGAACGAAATGCACAGCGAAGGCATGAAAATCGCCCGTCCTCGTCAGCTGTATACCGGCTACGAGCAGCGTGATTTTAAGTCTGACCTGAAGCGCTAAAAAACGTTGGGTGCGGCCTGATGCCCTCACCCTGGCCCTCTCCCACAGGGAGAGGGAACAAACCTTAAAAACGGTAACCCCTGGGTTACCGTTTTGCTTTTATCTCTGGCAGTGCGGGCACCAGTAAAAAGGTCTGGAAGAGAGCATAATCCTGTCGATAATCCCGCCGCACCGCTCGCACTTTTTCCCCGCCCGATGGAATACCTTAAAGCGGAACAGTGCCCCATGATGTTTGTTCTCATCCACCAGGCCGCGCGTGTTGTACGACAGCCGCGGAATATCCAGCAGCTCGTGAGACAGCGCGTCCAGCTGTTCCTCGCTAAGCTGAGAGGCCTTGCGCTGGGGCGCCAGCCCCACTTGCCAAAGGATTTCCACCCGCAGATAGTTGCCTAATCCCGCCAGAAAAGCCTGATCGAGCAACAATCCGGAAAACTGGCGGTTGCGGAATTTGGGCGATAACAATCGGGCCTTCACATCGCTCGCCGTCAGGCGCATGTCCAGCACGTCCGGCCCGACGCGCTGTAAGAACGGATGCGTCAGCAACTGCTCCGGCGTTAACATTTCGATATCAGAGGCGCTGTAGAGCAGGATCGCCTTATCCGCCGTTTGTAACCGGACGCGCAGCACGCGCGTCGTTTGCGGCTGCTCGTCCGCATCGACTACGCGCCACACACCGTAGAGCTGGTTATGGCTATATAACGTCAGGTTATGGGAAAAATGCGTGAGCAACGCTTTGCCGCGCGTTTCAATATGGGTCACCGTCTGTCCCACCAGCTCTGTTTCAAACGGCTTAAGTTGAGGAAAGGCAAACCAGACATCGGTCAGGGGTTTGCCCTTTATCGCCGCCTCCAGGCTATCCGCCGCGCGGCGGATCTCCGGACCTTCAGGCATGTCATTGTCCTTTTATAATCAATCTGCGCTGACGAGAATGCCCTCTTCAGAGAACGCCGCCCGCAGGCGTCGCGCAAACTGGAGCGCATGCTCCCCGTCGCCGTGTAAACACACCGTATCGGCCTGAACATTTGCGGATGTTCCATCCACGGCGGTCACCCGCCCGAAGCGCACCATCGCCAGCGTCTGCGCCAGCGCTTTATTTTCGTCAGTAATCAGCGCACCGGCCTGCGTGCGCGGCACCAGGCTGCCGTCCGGCATGTATCCCCGATCGGCAAAGACTTCCTGCCGCGTCGTCAGCCCCAGCCGTTCTCCGGCACGAATAAGCTCGCTACCCGCCAGGCCAACCAGAATCAGCTGCGGATTGCAGTCCCGCACCGCGCGGGCAATCGCCTCCGCCAGCGCCGGGTCTTTCACTGCCTGGTTATAGAGCATGCCGTGCGGTTTGACGTGACGCAGCACGCCATGCTCAGCGCGCGCTATCGCCTCCAGCGCGCCGATCTGGTAGAGCACCTGAGCGTAGACCGTCTCAGGGGGCAGATCCATCGCCGTACGGCCAAAGTTCTCCCGGTCCGGGAAGCTCGGGTGAGCGCCAATCGCCACGCCGTTTTTAATGGCATTACGCACGCTCTCCAGCATGGTTTGCGCATCGCCCGCGTGAAAACCGCAGGCGATATTGACCGAGGAGACCAGGGTCATCAGTTCCGCATCGGCGCTGCTGCCCTCCCCCAGATCGGCGTTTAAATCAATCTTTACCATCAAGCCTCCACGCCAGCTGTTCGAGATAGCGCTGCCGATCCTGCCGGGCCTTTAGCGCCTCCTCCAGCGTACACTGCACGAAATGAATCGGCTGACCGAGGGGGATTTGCGCCAGATGGTAGCGATCCGCTTCGATAATGCAGGCAATACGCGGATAGCCGCCGGTAGTTTGCGCGTCGTTCATCAGTACGATGGGCTGCCCGTTGCCCGGCACCTGAATCACCCCCGGCAGCAGCCCGTGGGAAAGCAGCTCCCGGTCAGTCGTGCGGGTCAGCGGCTGCCCCTGAAGCCGGTAACCCATACGGTTACTCTGCGGGCTGATTTTCCACGGCGAACGCCAGAAAGACTCTTTTGAGGCTTCATCAAACTCCTGATATTCCGGTCCCGGCAAGGCGCGGATCACGTTCCCCCACAGCAGCTGCTTCACGCCCTGCGTGGTGGTGAAATGGCGCGCTGATGGCTTAATCGCAAGACGATCGCCGTCGCGCAGCAGCCGTCCTTCGTGGCCGCCCATTCCCGCTTTCTGGTCGGTGCTGGATGAGCCCAACACCTCCGGCACGTCGATGCCCCCCGCCACGGCAAGATAGCTGCGCACGCCGTGCAGAGGACGCTTAAGCGTCAGACGCTGCCCGGCTTTCGCCCGCAATCGCCAGCCGGTCCACACCGCTTTGCCGTCCAGCGTTGCGTCACAGCCCGCGCCGGTTAAGGCGAACCAGGTCTCCTCACCAAATTCAATAACGCACTGACCCAGCGTAATTTCTAACGCCGCCGTGCTGCCCGCGTTGCCTACCAGCAGGTTGGCAATCTCCAGCGAAGGACGATCGAGCGCACCGCAGTAGCTCACGCCGGACTGGCGCATGCCAAAGCGTCCGGCATCCTGAACGGAGGTATAAAGCCCCGCGCGAATAAGCGTTAACATACCCCCTCCTTCTGCGGGATAAAGCGCAGGGTATCACCCGGACGCAGGAGGATCGGTGCCTCCTGCCCCGGTTTAAATAGTGGCATAGAGGTGTGCCCGATAAGCTGCCAGCCGCCCGGTGAAGTAAGCGGATAAATTCCGGTTTGTTCACCGCCAATCGCCACCGTTCCTGCGGGTACGCTCAGGCGCGGCTCAGCCCGACGCGGGGTATGCAGCCGGGGAGATAATCCGCCCAGATACGGAAAGCCCGGCTGAAAACCCAGAAACCAGACGACGTAATCCACCGAGCTGTGCAGCTCCACAACCTGCTTTACTGTTAATCCACAGTGTTCGGCCACCACGCCAAGGTCAGGGCCACCTTTGCCGCCATAGACAACCGGGATCTCAATCGCCCGCGATTCCGGTTCCAGCGCCTCGCTCTCTTCCCACCAGCGCTGAAGACGCTCAATGGCATCCAGCGCCCCGGTGTGCGGATCGCGTAGCACCACGGTGATATTATTCATACCCGGAATAGCTTCAACCACGCCGGGTAGCTCGGGCAGTCGCTGTGCCAGGCGCCAGATACGCTTTTGCGTGGCAAGCGTCACGGGAGGCTCAAGCTCCAGAACTACCGCGGTTTCACCCAGAAGATAACAACGCGCTCGCTGCACTTAACTACCTCTCATCAGGCCGGATTAGGGATATCAATAAAGGTCACATCCAGATCGGTATTTTCCGTCAGCCACTCGCTGAGGGCGCGAATACCGCCGCGCTCGGTAGCGTGGTGGCCTGCCGCGTAAAAATGCAGCCCCTGCTCGCGGGCTGAGTGAACCGTCTGCTCGGAGACTTCGCCGGTAATAAACGCATCAACACCAAAGCGCGCGGCGCTGTCGATAAAGCCCTGGCCGCCGCCGGTACACCACGCCACGCGCTTCACGGTATCCGGCCCGGTATCTCCGCACCACAGCGGACGACGCCCCAGCCGCGCTTCGATCCACGATGCCAGCTCCAGCCCCGGTACCGGCATCGACAGTTCGCCCCACGGCACCAGCGGCTCGATTTCACCCATCACGGTAATCCCTAACAGCTGTGCCAGCTGGACGTTATTTCCCAGTTCAGGATGCGCATCCAGCGGCAGATGGTAACCGTACAGGTTGATATCATTCGACAGCAGCGTTTTGAGGCGTTTGCGCTTCATGCCGCGGATAATCGGCGATTCGTTTTTCCAGAAGTAACCGTGATGGACAATCACCGCGTCGGCTTCCTGACGCACCGCCTCATCCAGCAGCGCCTGGCTTGCCGTCACGCCGGTGATGATTTTCTGCACCGTTTCGCGCCCTTCGACCTGCAGGCCATTCGGGCCATAGTCGCTAAAGGAGGCGGTATTAAGTTTTTCGTTAATCAGGCGTTCCAGTTCACTGTTTTTCATCATCATTCTCTCAAACTTTTCGTGCGGCTTCGTACGCCGCCAGCGTGGCGACGCGCGCCTGTTTATGGTCGACAATCGGGCGGGGATAATCGAGCTTTACGCCCTGTTTATCCGCCCATGCCCACGGGTCATGGATCGCTTTTTCAGGAACGTTCCTGAGCGCGGGCAACCAGCGGCGAATAAAGTCGCCGTTGGCATCAAATTTTTGCCCCTGCGTGGTCGGATTAAAAATCCTGAAATAGGGAGCCGCATCGGTGCCGGTAGAGGCCGCCCACTGCCAGCCACCGTTATTCGCCGCCAGATCGCCATCGATCAGCTGAGAAATAAAATAGCGCTCTCCGATTCGCCAGTCGATAAGCAGATCTTTCACCAGGAAGCTCGCGGTAATCATTCGCAGACGATTGTGCATCCACCCGGTTTCATTTAGCTGGCGCATAGCGGCGTCCACAATCGGATAGCCCGTCTCCCCTTTTTGCCAGGCCTGTAAAAGTGCCTCATCGTGCTGCCATTTTACGCTGTCGGTCCACGTAATGAACGGACGATGCTTACAGAGATTGGGATGGTACGTCATCAGATGGCGGTAGAATTCACGCCAGATAAGTTCGTTCAGCCACACCGAGCCCGCACCACCGTCCAGCGCCTGCGGCTGTTCGGCCAGAAGACGATGCAAACACTGGCGAGGAGAGAGCACGCCCAGCGCCAGGCAGGCCGATAACCGGCTTGTCCCTTCAATTGCCGGGAAATCCCTGCGCGCGTCATATTCTCCCGCGCCCTGCTTGCAAAACTGGCGCAGCTTCGCAATAGCGGCCTTCTCACTGGCAGGGAACAGAAGTTCATCAAATGCCCGTTGGGGATAGTTGAACGTTAATTCGGGGAGATCGGTTATAGCCTCTCCTCTGGCGGCGGGCGCGGGTACGCACTCCGGCAGCGCCTCTTTCAGGCGCTTAACAAAAGCATTTTTAAATGGCGTAAACACTTTATACATTTCGTGACCGCCGGTCATAACGCTGCCCGGAGCCAGTATCACGCTGTCATCAAATCCCTCACATACCACCTCTCCCAGCATTTTCTCCAGCTGGCGGTCCCGCTGCTGTTCGTTCAGTTCGTACTGGTAGTTATAAAAAAGATGCGTGACGCCGTTCTGCTGGCATATCTCCTGCAGCATATGAAGCTGCGCGGTAAAATCGCTGACCTCTTTGTAGATAAGAGGTATGCCTTTCTCGGCAAGCGCGTGCTGCAGTTCGTTCAGGTGTGATTTGAGGTAAGCCGCCTGCCGTGGTGCCATATCATGCTGCTGCCACTGCTCAGGCGTGGCGATAAATAGCGCCAGTACGCTGGCGTCATCAGAGCGGCAGGCTGCCGCGAGAGCGATGTTGTCATGTACGCGCAAATCCGCGCGAAACCAAACCAGATGGGTGGGCATAAAACTCCAGGCTATTGTCCATTATGTCCATAAGGGCATGCCATACAAGGAAAAAGCATGCATTGAACTACTTTGCCATGAAGTGTAGACGGGATGAAATAAAAAAGGCCGCCCGGGGCGGCCTTAACGCTACTTGTCCTGCGCTATCGTGGTTAAAGCGACAAACGCATTAGGTTCATCACTCTTTACAACGAGTACGCTGGCGACAATGAACGCGATGCATATATAGCGTTTCACTATGCGGTCCCTGCTGCTAACCGCTCCACCGTTCACCACCGGTGATAAATCGGTGGACACAAGCCCTGACGAGAGCCTGACTTACGGTTGTGGTGACGCCTTTCCCGGGACCGGTGCCCATGTGCGAGATGGCGGAAAGGGACGCTGCATAGTAGTTGGCCCTGGTGTAAAACGTAATCCACCGAAAAGGTTTTTAAGAATATATTTAGGGAGTGGCAGTTTGATTACTTAAGGACCCGAGATATTCTTGGAAGCCTCTGACGAGGGCTTGAAGACCACCCAACGGACCGCGAATCCCGAGGGACAAAAAAACCGCCATATTGCTATTGGCGGTTTTTTTATGGCTACGCGTCAGCGTTGTATCAATAGAAATCGCAGGTCGCTTTCTCTGCCTGATCCATCCACACCGGCTTCTCGCTGGTTTTCGCCCAGACGCGGTGCAGATAGCTGTAAAAACGCGCGCGATCTTTCCAGAACAGCATCACCGGCAGGGCCAGCACGCCAGCCACTACGGCGAAAGTGCGACGCATGAACACGATATGAGCCGGATACTCTTTATAAAGATCCATATTTTTCTCCCCTGTAGTTGGCCGGAAACCTTCTCCGGAAAATGTGAAATCTGTGACCTGGATAAAATAATATCGCTTTGTTTGTAATTTTACTACTCATCCGACCACTTATTTTCGTCCGTTTAGCAAAAATTTACACTCGCACCGTAATTAAGTTACAAAAAAGTTAACGATTTACTTATCAATAGTTAAATTGTGGGCTTTGCCATTTTTATACTTTTTTTACACCCGCCCTTCTCATTTTTGCGAAATCTTTGCGCCATAAATCCTACCGTTAGCACAACAACAAAAGTCACCCGGAGGTGGATTGTGAGTGCAGGTCTTATTGCCGGCATCGTGCTGGTGTTCCTGTTATTGGGTTATCTGGTCTATGCCCTGATTAACGCGGAGGCATTCTGATGGCTGCTCAGGCGTTTTTGCTTATTGCCAGCTTCTTAGTGGTATTGTTCGTTCTGGCAAGACCACTGGGCTCGGGACTGGCGCGATTGATCAACAACGTCCCCCTGCCCGGCACGGGAAGCGTTGAAAAAGGGATCTGGCGCGTGCTGGGAATCGACGATCGGGAGATGAGCTGGCGTGAATATCTGATCGCCATTCTGCTGCTGAACATCGTTGGGCTCATTGCACTTTTTGCCATGCTGATGCTGCAGGGTAGCCTGCCTCTGAATCCGCAACGGTTACCGGACCTGTCCTGGCACCTGGCGCTGAATACGGCAGTCAGTTTTGTTACCAACACCAACTGGCAGTCCTATGCCGGTGAAACCACGCTGAGCTATTTCAGCCAGATGGCTGGATTAACCGTGCAGAACTTCCTCTCTGCAGCCAGCGGTATCGCGGTAATTTTCGCGCTGACGCGCGCGTTTGCACGTCAGAAAATCGGTACCCTGGGTAACGCCTGGGTGGATCTGACGCGCATTACGCTGTGGATCCTGCTGCCGATTGCGCTGCTCATCGCGCTGTTCTTTATTCAGCAGGGCACCCTGCAAAACCTGATGCCTTACGCGCCTTATACCTCGCTGGAAGGGGCAAAACAGCTCCTGCCGATGGGGCCAGTGGCGTCGCAGGAAGCCATCAAGATGCTCGGCACCAACGGCGGCGGCTTCTTCAACGCCAACTCGTCGCATCCGTTTGAAAACCCTACCGCCCTGACCAATTTTGTGCAGATGCTGGCGATCTTCCTGATCCCCGCCGCGCTCTGTTTCGCCTTTGGTGATGTGGTCAACGATCGCCGTCAGGGCCGCACACTGCTCTGGACCATGTCGCTGATCTTCGTGGTCTGCGTGGCGCTGGTGATGTGGGCTGAATGGAGCGGCAACCCCCATTTCATGCAGCTTGGGGCGAACAGCACTATTAATATGGAAGGCAAAGAAAGCCGCTTCGGCATTCTTGCCAGCAGCCTTTATGCAGTCGTCACTACAGCAGCCTCGTGCGGGGCGGTGAACGCCATGCATGACTCTTTCACCGCGCTGGGCGGCATGATCCCGATGTGGCTGATGCAGATTGGCGAGGTGGTATTTGGCGGCGTGGGCTCCGGTCTTTACGGCATGCTGCTGTTCGTGCTGCTGGCGGTGTTTATTGCCGGTCTGATGATTGGCCGCACCCCGGAATATCTGGGTAAAAAAATCGACGTTCGCGAGATGAAATTAACCGCGCTGGCGATTCTGGTCACCCCGGCGCTTGTGCTGCTCGGCACCGCGCTGGCCCTGATGACCGAAGCAGGACGTAGCGGCATCTTTAACCCGGGCATTCACGGCTTTAGCGAAGTGCTGTATGCCGTCTCCTCGGCCGCCAACAACAACGGTAGCGCCTTTGCAGGCTTAAGCGCCAACTCTCCGTTCTGGAACTGTCTGCTGGCGTTCTGCATGTTCGTGGGCCGCTTCGGGATCATTGTGCCGGTTATGGCGATTGCCGGATCGCTGGTGAATAAAAAAATCCAACCGACCACCACCGGGACGTTACCGACCCACGGCGCGCTGTTTATCGGCCTGCTGACGGGCACCGTGTTGCTGGTCGGCGCCCTGACCTTTATCCCCGCCCTCGCGTTAGGCCCGGTCGCGGAAACTCTCTCTTTACGCTGATTTTGCGGAGTATTTGTCATGAGTCGTAAACAACTGGCCCTGCTCGAACCGACGTTAGTTCGTCAGGCGCTTATGGATGCGGTCAAAAAGCTGAGCCCGCGCGTGCAATGGCACAACCCGGTGATGTTTATCGTCTGGGCCGGCAGCGTCCTGACCACCGCACTGGCGATTGCCATGGGGACGGGTCACATGCCGGGAAACGCGATGTTCACCGGGGCCATCAGCCTGTGGCTGTGGTTTACCGTGCTGTTCGCCAACTTTGCCGAAGCGCTGGCGGAAGGCCGGAGTAAAGCGCAGGCCAACAGCCTGAAAGGGGTGAAAAAAACGGCGTTTGCGCGGAAATTACGTGAACCGAAATACGGCGCGCAGATGGACCACGTTCCGGCGGATGAACTACGTAAAGGTGATGTGGTGCTGGTGGAAGCTGGCGACATCATCCCGTACGACGGAGAAGTCATTGAAGGTGGCGCATCGGTAGATGAAAGCGCCATTACCGGGGAATCCGCACCTGTGATCCGTGAATCCGGCGGCGATTTTGCCTCCGTAACGGGTGGGACGCGCATTCTTTCCGACTGGCTGGTGATCCAGTGCAGCGTCAACCCGGGCGAAACCTTCCTCGACCGGATGATCGCCATGGTTGAAGGCGCTCAGCGCCGTAAAACACCGAACGAAATTGCCCTGACCATCCTGCTGATAGCCTTGACCATCGTCTTCCTGCTGGCAACCGCGACGCTGTGGCCATTTTCCGCCTATGGCGGCACTCCGGTCACCATCACCGTACTGGTGGCGCTGCTGGTCTGCCTGATCCCTACCACCATCGGCGGCCTGCTGTCGGCCATCGGCGTGGCCGGCATGAGCCGTATGCTCGGTGCTAACGTCATCGCCACCAGCGGGCGTGCGGTTGAAGCCGCCGGTGACGTGGATGTATTGCTGCTGGATAAAACCGGGACCATTACCCTCGGTAACCGCCAGGCGTCCGAATTCTTACCCGCCCCGGGCGTGGATGAAAAAACGCTGGCGGATGCGGCACAGCTCTCCTCGCTTGCCGATGAAACCCCGGAAGGCCGCAGTATCGTGATCCTCGCCAAGCAGCGCTTTAACCTGCGCCAGCGCGACGTTCAGAGCCTGCATGCCACCTTCGTGCCGTTTACGGCGCAAACTCGAATGAGCGGGATTAACATTCAGGATCGCATGATCCGTAAAGGCTCTGTTGACGCCATCCGTCGCCACATTGAGGCCAACAATGGCCACTTCCCGCCTGAAGTGGACAACCTGGTCGAAAGCGTAGCCCGTCAGGGGGCCACGCCGCTGGTGGTGGCAGAAGGCGCGAACGTGCTGGGCGTAATTGCCCTGAAGGATATCGTTAAAGGCGGCATTAAAGAGCGCTTTGCCCAGCTGCGTAAAATGGGCATTAAAACGGTGATGATCACCGGGGATAACCGTCTTACCGCAGCGGCGATTGCCGCCGAAGCGGGCGTGGATGATTTCCTTTCCGAAGCCACGCCGGAAGCCAAGCTGGCGTTGATTCGTCAGTATCAGGCGGAAGGTCGTCTGGTGGCGATGACGGGTGACGGTACCAACGATGCCCCTGCCCTGGCGCAGGCCGACGTGGCGGTGGCGATGAACTCCGGTACCCAGGCAGCAAAAGAGGCGGGCAACATGGTCGACCTCGACTCTAACCCGACCAAGCTGATTGAGGTGGTGCACATCGGCAAACAGATGTTGATGACGCGCGGTTCGCTGACCACCTTCAGTATCGCCAACGACGTGGCGAAGTATTTCGCCATTATCCCGGCGGCCTTTGCGGCCACCTATCCGCAGCTCAATGCGCTGAACGTGATGCACCTGCACTCTCCGGCATCGGCCATTCTGAGCGCGGTGATTTTCAACGCCCTGATCATTGTCTTTCTTATTCCGCTGGCGCTGAAGGGCGTGAGCTATAAACCGCTGACCGCCGCCGCCATGCTGCGCCGCAACCTGTGGATTTACGGCCTGGGCGGGCTGGTGGTGCCCTTCGTCGGTATCAAGGTTATCGACCTGCTGTTGACGCTGTTCGGCCTGGTTTAAAAGGTGATTCAAATGACCATGTTACGTCCCGCTATACTTCTGTTTATTCTGCTGTCTCTCATTACCGGCGGGCTGTACCCGCTGGTAACCACCTCGCTGGGCCAGTGGTGGTTTAAGGATCAGGCCAACGGCTCGCTGATTATACAAAACGGTGAAAACCGCGGTTCTCGCCTGATTGGTCAGAACTTTACGGATGCCCGCTACTTCCAGGGACGCCCTTCCGCCACTGCCGAAAGCCCGTATAATCCGATGGCATCCGGCGGCAGTAACCTGGCGGGCAGCAACCCGGAGCTGGACAAAGCCGTCGCTGAACGCGTGGCAACCCTGCGTGCCGCCAATCCTCAGGCCAGCCGCGAGGTGCCCGTAGAGCTGGTGACCGCCTCTGCCAGCGGGCTGGACTACAGCCTGACGCCGGCAGCGGTGGCCTGGCAGATCCCGCGCGTCGCCGCCGCCCGTCAGTTGACCGTCGAACAGGTGAGCAAGCTGGTGGCAGAGCACACGCAAAAGCCGCTGGTCAGCTTCATCGGCATGCCCGTGGTTAATATTGTTGAGCTGAATCTGGCGCTGGACGCGCTAAGGAAAAACTAAATGACCGACGAGCCCATGCGCCCGGATCCGGACAGGCTGCTCGAACAAACAGCTGAAGCCCATCGCGGCAAACTGAAAATTTTCTTCGGCGCCTGCGCGGGCGTCGGGAAAACCTTCGCCATGCTGACGGAAGCCCAGCGGCTTCGGGCGCAGGGGCTCGATATTCTGATCGGCGTGGTTGAAACCCACGGACGTAAAGAGACGGCATCGCTGCTGAAGGGGCTGGCTACCCAGCCGCCCCGCCGCATCAGCCACCGCGGTCGGTTAGTCACCGAATTCGATCTCGATGCCGCCCTCGCCCGCCGCCCCGCGCTAATCCTGATGGACGAGCTGGCGCACAGCAATGCGCCAGGCTCGCGCCACCCCAAACGCTGGCAGGACGTTGAAGAATTACTTGAAGCCGGTATCGATGTGTTCACCACGGTTAACGTTCAGCATCTCGAAAGCCTGAACGACGTGGTCAGCGGCGTGACCGGCATTCAGGTGCGCGAGACGGTGCCCGACCCGTTCTTTGATTCTGCCGATGAGGTGGTGCTGGTTGACCTGCCTCCTGACGATTTGCGCCAGCGCCTGCACGAAGGCAAGGTTTATATTGCCGGCCAGGCCGAGCGCGCCATCGAACATTTCTTCCGCAAAGGTAACCTGATTGCCCTGCGCGAGCTGGCCCTGCGGCGTACTGCCGATCGCGTTGACGATCAGATGCGCGCCTGGCGCGACCTGCAGGGACAGGAGCGCGTCTGGCACACGCGGGATGCCATTCTGCTGTGCGTGGGCCACGGCAGCGGCAATGAAAAGCTGGTCCGCACCGCCGCGCGCCTGGCGGCCAAATTTGGCAGCGTCTGGCATGCGGTGTATGTCGAAACGCCGCAGCTGCACGCTCTGCCCGAAAACCAGCGCCGCGCGATCCTGAGCTCGCTGCGCCTGGCGCAGGAGCTGGGTGCCGAAACCGCTACCCTTTCCGATCCGCAGGAAGATAAGGCCATTCTGCGCTACGCGCGGGAGCATAACCTGGGGAAAATTGTCATTGGCCGCCGCCAGCATCGCCGCTGGTTTAGCCGCGAATCCTTTGCCGACAAACTGGCCCGCCGCGCGCCGGATCTGGACCTGGTGATCGTGGCGCTGGATGATAAACCTGCTCCCCTCCCCAGCCGCGCGCCGGACAGCCGGGCCTTCAGCGATAAATGGCGCATTCAGCTCCGCGGCTGCCTTGTCGCCGTCGTGCTCTGCGCCCTGATCACTATAATCGCCAGCAAATGGCTGATTGCCTTCGACGCGGCCAACCTGGTGATGATCTACCTGCTGGGCGTGGTAGTGGTGGCGCTCTTTTACGGACGCTGGCCGTCGGTACTGGCGACGGTTATTAACGTCATCAGCTTCGATCTGTTCTTTATTGCCCCCCGCGGGACGCTCGCCGTCTCGGACGTACAGTACATCCTCACCTTCGCCGTGATGCTTACCGTCGGGCTGGTGATCGGGAACTTAACGGCTGGCGTGCGCTACCAGGCGCGTATCGCCCGCTATCGCGAACAGCGCACGCGGCATCTTTATGAGATGTCGAAATCGCTGGCGGTAGGCCGCACGCCGCTGGATATTGTGCAGACCAGCGAGCAGTTTATTCGCTCGACCTTTCATGCCAGCAACCTGATTTTACTCCCGGACGATCACGGCAAGCTGCGCCCGCTGACGTCGGCCTCGGGCATGACGCCCTGGGACGAAGCCATCGCCCGCTGGAGCTTTGATAAAGGGCTACCGGCGGGTGCAGGGACCGACACCCTGCCCGGCGTGCCCTATCAAATTCTGCCCCTGCGCAGCGCCGATAAAAACCTGGGGCTGGTTATCGTGGAGCCCTCCAATCTGCGCCAGCTGATGATCCCCGAACAGCAGCGACTGCTGGAGACCTTTACGCTGCTGGTTGCCAGCGCGCTGGAACGGCTGGCCCTCACCGCCAGCGAAGAGCAGGCCCGGCTGGCAAGCGAGCGCGAAAGCATCCGTAACTCGCTCCTGGCGGCGCTGTCTCACGACCTGCGCACACCTCTTACCGTCCTGTTTGGCCAGTCGGAAATCCTGACGCTGGACCTGGCAGCAGAAGGTTCAAAACACGCCATGCAGGCCAGCGAAATCCGTCAGCACGTGCTCAATACCACGCGCCTGGTGAATAACCTGCTCGATATGGCGCGGATCCAGTCGGGCGGTTTTAACCTCAAAAAAGAGTGGCTCACGCTTGAAGAGGTGGTGGGCAGCGCGCTGAAAATGCTCGAACCCGGCCTCGGTGGGCGGCATATTGCGCTGAACATGCCCGAGCCCCTGACGTTAATTCACGTCGACGGTCCGCTTTTTGAACGAGTGTTGATTAACCTGCTGGAAAACGCCGGCAAATATGCAGGTGCCAGCGCCCGAATTGGGGTGGATGCGACGGTGGACGACGACACGCTTCGTCTTGACGTCTGGGATACCGGGCCGGGCATTCCTGCCGGACAGGAGATGGCTATTTTCGAAAAATTCGCACGCGGCAATAAAGAATCTGCCATCCCGGGCGTGGGGCTGGGGCTGGCGATTTGTCAGGCAATAATTGATGTTCATGGCGGAACCATTTTCGCGGAGAATCGTCCGGAAGGCGGCGCGCGTTTTTGTGTTACACTTCCTCTGGAAACCCCGCCGGAACTGAATGAATTACCAGAGGATTTGTGATCAACGTTCTGATTGTTGAAGATGAGATCGCCATTAGCCGGTTTCTGCGCGCAGCGCTGGAAGGCGATGGTCTGCGCGTTCATGATGCGGGTACGCTTCAGCGAGGGTTAATTGAAGCCGCGACCCGCAAGCCGGACCTGGTGATCCTCGATCTTGGCCTGCCGGACGGTGACGGCATCGATTTTATCCGCGAGGTACGTCAGTGGAGCCAGATGCCAATTCTGGTGCTCTCCGCCCGTACTGAAGAGACGGATAAAATCGCCGCGCTGGATGCCGGGGCGGACGACTATCTGATAAAACCTTTTGGTATCGGCGAGCTACAGGCTCGCCTGCGCGTGGCCCTGCGCCGCCACAGCGCAACCACGCCTGCTGACCCAACCTACACGTTTGGGGATATCCGGGTTGATCTGGCCGCGCGACGTATTGTGCGCGGTGAAGAAGAAATCCATCTCACGCCAATCGAGTTTCGCCTGCTCGCCGTGCTGCTTAATAATCACGGTAAAGTACTCACCCAGCGCCAGCTGTTAAGTCAGGTGTGGGGACCCAACGCGGTGGAGCATAGTCACTATTTACGCATATATATGGGACATCTTCGCCAGAAACTTGAAGTTGACCCCGCGCGCCCCCGTCATTTATTAACTGAAACCGGTATCGGTTATCGGTTTATGCTTTGAATAACTATTCAATTTATATTTAAATAAAAACGAAACCTCTCAGAAAATATTTCACAAATATCCCAACCGTTATTTTTTTTGATTATTTACGCTCACATCAAACATTCACAACACAATCTATTAACGCGACACTAACAATTCAGAATTTTGATCTGCATTATTCATCAAAAACGACTAATTATTTCTGAAATGATCGGTTAATGGTGATCTGCTTCACGGTTAATCGCCTTTGCCTGGATAAAATGACCATGCTTTCAATTACTGAAAGGAAAATGAAACATGGAAAACAACAATCGCTTAATGCCCCATATAAGGCGGACAACGCATATTATGATGTTTGCCCACCGAAACTGCTTTGACTTTCATCTCTTTAATGCCCGGTAGTCCTTCGACTTCTGGCGCACTCGCTTACAGGTTATCCTGAAAAACCTTAGCTTACAGGCAATTGCCTGTGAACTCGTGCGCTCATTCATCTTGATTCAGACTCATCCGCACCGGGCGGACTGAATTTCAATCATCAAAAAAGCAATTCACTGATTTTAATCAGCGGCTACCCATTGCTTTTTTTCCGGAAAATTATCGATTTCTTTCTTGCAAGAAATCGAGGGACGCTTATTACCTAAAATAAAGAGAGAAAGATGAAAAATTTAAAAATCGCAGCCAGCCGTGCATGTCCGGACTGCTTTACTACCCAGCGTGAAGTGGTGGATGTCCGCGCTTCTGATTATATTGATGTTGCCGCCATTGTTCTGGCGGTCACTGATATTGCCAGCGGTATCCTGGAAGAAATAGAAGCTACCGGTTTTGGCATTCCCGTATTTGTGGCGACGCACAAAGAAGAGATCATCCCGGCAGATTATTTATCGCGCATTCACGGCGTATTTGAGCATTCAGACACCAGCAAAGACTTTTATGGACGCCAGCTGGAAGCGGCCGCGCAGAAGTATGAAACCCAGCTGCGCCCGCCGTTTTTCCGCGCCCTTGTCGACTACGTGAAGCAGGGCAACAGCGCGTTTGACTGCCCGGGGCATCAGGGCGGGCAGTTTTTCCGCCGTCATCCTGCCGGCAATCAGTTTGTCGATTTCTTTGGCGAGACGTTATTCCGCTCCGATCTGTGCAACGCCGACGTGGCGATGGGGGATCTGCTGATCCACGAAGGCGCACCGTGCATTGCCCAGCAGCATGCGGCAAAAGTCTTTAACGCCGATAAGACCTACTTCGTGCTGAATGGCACCTCGTCGTCCAACAAAGTGGTGCTTAACGCCCTGCTCACACCAGGCGACCTGGTGCTGTTTGACCGTAATAACCACAAGTCTAACCACCACGGTGCCCTCCTTCAGGCTGGGGCAACGCCGGTCTATCTGGAAACCGCGCGCAACCCGTACGGCTTTATCGGCGGCATTGACGCGCACTGCTTTGAGGAGAGCTACCTGCGTGAACGGGTGGCAGAGGTGGCGCCTGGCCGTGCACGCGATGCGCGTCCGTTCCGCCTGGCGGTGATCCAGCTGGGCACCTACGATGGCACCATCTACAACGCCCGTCAGGTGGTGGATAAGATTGGGCACCTGTGCGACTACATCCTGTTTGACTCGGCCTGGGTGGGTTACGAGCAGTTTATTCCGATGATGGCCGACTGCTCGCCGCTGCTGCTGGAGCTGAACGAAAACGATCCGGGGATTCTGGTCACCCAGTCCGTGCATAAACAGCAGGCTGGCTTCTCGCAGACCTCGCAAATTCACAAGAAGGACAGCCACATCAAAGGCCAGCAGCGCTATGTCCCACATAAGCGGCTCAACAATGCCTTTATGATGCACGCCTCCACCAGCCCGTTTTATCCGCTGTTTGCCGCGCTGGACATTAACGCCCGCATGCATGAGGGGCAAAGCGGCCGCAACATGTGGATGGACTGCGTGGTGACGGGCATTGAGGCGCGCAAGCTGATCCTGGAGAACTGCCGATTTATTCGTCCATTTGTGCCCGAGACGGTGGATGGCCGCGCGTGGGAAAGCTGGGACACGGCAGAGATTGCAACCGATCTGCGCTTCTTCCATTTCGTACCGGGTGAACGCTGGCACGCTTTTGATGGCTACGCTGAGCATCAGTATTTTATCGACCCGTGCAAGCTCCTCCTGACTACGCCGGGCATTAACGCCCGCACCGGGGAGTATGACGACTTCGGCGTGCCCGCCACCATTCTCGCCAACTTCCTGCGTGAAAACGGCATCGTGCCGGAAAAATGCGATCTCAACTCGATCCTGTTCCTGCTCACCCCTGCGGAGGACATGGGCAAGCTGCAGCAGCTGGTCGCCCAGCTGGTGCGCTTCGAAAAACTGCTTGAGAGCGATGTGCCGCTGAAAGACGTCCTGCCCTCCCTCTACAAACAGCATCCGGAACGTTACGCGGGTTACACCCTGCGCCAGATCTGCCAGGAGATGCACGACCTGTACGCCCGTCACAACGTGAAGCAGCTGCAAAAAGAGATGTTCCGCAAGTCTCACTTCCCGCGCGTGATGATGAACCCGCAAGAGGCGAACTATGCCTACCTGCGCGGTGAGGTCGAGCTGGTCTCCCTGCGCGACGCGGAAGGCCGCATCGCCGCCGAAGGTGCGCTCCCTTACCCACCGGGGGTACTGTGCGTGGTTCCAGGGGAAGTCTGGGGCGGTTCCGTGCTGCGCTACTTTGCCGCGCTGGAAGAAGGCATCAACTTGCTGCCGGGCTTCGCGCCGGAGCTGCAGGGCGTGTACGTCGAGGAGTGTGACGGTCGCAAACAGGTTCGCTGCTACGTCATCAAACAATCCGCTGCTCAGCCATCGCTGCTGAAAGGAGAAAAATTATGAGCAAGTCCAATAAGATGGGCGTGGTGCAGCTGACTATCCTCACCATGGTTAACATGATGGGCTCCGGGATTATCATGCTGCCCACCAAGCTTGCCGAGGTGGGGACCATCTCTATCATCTCCTGGCTGGTGACGGCTGTCGGATCGATGGCGCTGGCGTGGGCGTTTGCCAAGTGCGGGATGTTCAGCCGCAAGTCAGGCGGCATGGGCGGCTATGCCGAGTACGCCTTCGGCAAGTCCGGCAACTTTATGGCGAACTATACCTATGGGGTGTCGCTGCTGATCGCCAACGTGGCGATTGCCATCTCCGCCGTGGGCTACGGTACGGAGCTGTTTGGCGCGACGCTCAGCCCGGTGCAAATTGGGCTGGCGACCATCGGCGTGCTGTGGATCTGTACCGTCGCTAACTTTGGCGGCGCGCGCATCACCGGACAACTCAGCAGCATCACCGTCTGGGGCGTGATCATCCCGGTGGTCGGTCTGTGCATCATCGGCTGGTTCTGGTTTAGCCCGACGCTGTACGCCAACTCCTGGAACCCGCACCATGTGCCGTTCTTCACCGCCGTGGGCTCGTCTATCGCCATGACGCTCTGGGCTTTCCTGGGCCTGGAATCCGCCTGCGCAAATGCGGAAGTGGTGGAAAATCCGGAGAAGAACGTGCCGATTGCGGTTCTCGGCGGGACGCTGGGCGCGGCGGTGATCTATATCGTTTCAACCAACGTGATAGCGGGGATCGTGCCAAACATGGATCTGGCTAACTCCACGGCACCGTTCGGACTGGCCTTTGCGCAGATGTTCACCCCAGAAGTCGGGAAAGTGATCATGGGGTTGATGGTGATGTCCTGCTGCGGATCGCTGCTTGGCTGGCAGTTCACCATTGCACAGGTTTTTAAATCTTCGGCAGATGAAGGCTATTTCCCGAAAATCTTCTCCCGCGTGACCAAAGCCGATGCGCCGGTGCAGGGTATGCTGGCAATTGTCATCTTCCAGAGCGGATTATCGCTAATGACCATCAGCCCGTCGCTGAACAGCCAGTTCAACGTGCTGGTCAACCTGGCGGTGGTGACGAACATCATCCCGTATATTCTGTCGATGGCGGCGCTGGCGATCATTCAGAAGGTGGCGAAGGTGGATCCGCACAAAGCGCGAGTAGCGAATATCGTGGCGCTGGTTGGGGCGATATACAGCTTCTATGCGCTCTACTCGTCCGGACAGGAGGCGATGCTGTACGGGGCGATAGTGACCTTCATGGGCTGGACGCTGTACGGTCTGGTGTCGCCGAGATTTGAATTGAAGAACAAACACAGTTAGGTAAAAGCAAAACGGCAACCCTGAGGTTGCCGTTTTTAGTGTTTTCTCCCTCTCCCCGCGGGAGAGGGCCGGGGTGAGGGCATCAGCCCGCACCAGAACACGACTTATGCGTTTTTCAGCACTTCGCTGACAATCTCTACCGCTTCTTTCTCAATCTGCTGGCGATGCTCAGCGCCGAGGAAGCTTTCGCAATAGATCTTGTACGCATCTTCCGTACCGGACGGACGCGCGGCAAACCAGCCATTTTCGGTCATCACTTTCAGGCCGCCGATAGACGCACCGTTACCGGGTGCCGCCGTCAGACGCGCGGTGATCGGATCGCCTGCCAGGGTGCTTGCGCTGACCATCTCAGGGGAGAGTTTGGACAAAGCCGCTTTTTGCGCAGAGGTCGCGCCAGCCTGAATACGGTTATAGCTTGGTGCACCAAAGCGTGCAGCCAGCTCGTTGTAATGTTCCTGCGGGTTTTTACCGGTAACCGCGGTAATCTCCGCCGCCAGCAGGCACATGATGATGCCGTCTTTATCGGTTGACCACGGGGTGCCGTCGAAACGCAGGAAGGACGCGCCTGCGCTCTCTTCGCCGCCGAAGCCAAAGCTGCCGTCGTGCAGACCGTCAACGAACCACTTGAAGCCTACCGGCACTTCCACCAGCTTGCGGCCCAGCGCGTCCACCACGCGGTCGATCATCGCAGAAGAGACCAGCGTTTTACCGACAGCCACCTCTTTGCCCCACTGCGGACGGTGCTGGAACAGGTAGTTGATCGCAACAGCCAGATAGTGGTTCGGGTTCATCAGCCCGGCAGGGGTGACGATGCCGTGACGGTCATAGTCCGGGTCGTTAGCAAACGCCAGGTCGAATTTATCGCGCAGCGCCAGAAGGCCCGCCATCGCGCATTCGGAGGAGCAGTCCATACGGATCGCGCCGTCTTTGTCCAGGTGCATAAAGCGGAAGGTCTGATCGACGTGATCGTTCACGATGGTCAGATCCAGCTTGTAGTGCTCGGCGATGCGCTTCCAGTACTCAATACCGGAGCCGCCCAGCGGATCCACGCCCAGCTTCAGGCCAGCTTTCTGAATCGCCGCCATATCGACGATATCCGCCAGCCCTTCCACAAACGGCTGAACCAGATCCTGCTCTTTCACGTGGCCGGAGGCCATCGCCTCATCAAGAGAAATACGTTTAACGCCTTTCAGACCGTCGGCCAGCAGCGCGTTTGCACGATCTTCCACCACTTTGGTGACGTTAGTGTCAGCCGGGCCGCCGTTAGGCGGGTTGTATTTGATACCACCGTCTTCCGGCGGGTTGTGGGATGGCGTGATGACGATACCGTCAGCCTGCGCGCCACCTTTTTGGTTGTGCACAAGGATCGCGTTTGATACCGCCGGTGTTGGAGTAAACCCATTGTTCTCCTGAACAATCACGTCCACACCGTTCGCCGCCAGCACTTCCAGCACGGAAATAAACGCCGGTTCAGACAGCGCATGGGTATCTTTGCCCACGTAGCACGGACCGGTAACGCCGTTTTTAGCGCGCTCTTCCGCAATGGCCTGAGCAATGGCCAGAATGTGCGGTTCGTTAAAGCTGTGGCGCGCCGCGCTGCCGCGGTGACCAGATGTACCAAACTTCACTGCGTGTTCTGCGTTGCCCACGACCGGTTTCAGCACGTAATACTGCGCGGTCAGCTGAGCGACGTTAATCAAATCGCTTTGTTGTGCAGGTTGGCCTGCACGGCTGTGATTTGCCATTACCGGGTCCTTATGATGCAAGGGTTAAATTGTACCGCAAACCTTTTCAATCAATTCCGCCGGGAACTGCATGGACTGCATGATGTGTTCAATCATGCTGCACTTGCGGCCCGTATTGGTATTGGTGATCACCCAGTACGGAGTGCCAGGGACATGTTTAGGTTTGGTTTGATTGCCATTTTGCAGCAGCGTCTGCTCGTCGCCCGCGAAATAGACGCGGGTACGGCCGTGCAGCGACTCGGTCGCTTCAGCAAACGCTTTGTTATCCAGGGAGTAAAGTGTAGACAGCACCAGCATAAAACGGTTAACCGCCTTTTTCTGCTCCGCATATTCGTCGGAGAGCAGCAGTTCGCGCATCGCGCGCACTTTATCTTTTACCGGCGTCACGGCAGGTTTTGCTTGTACAGCAACGCTCGGCTGAGACACGACATCTTTGGTAACTGGGGTGGCAGGCTGTGAAGCGGCGGAAATTTTAAGCATGCGCCGTAAAATGTCGGACGCGCTCTCCCCGATATGCCGCGTCTGGCTGGCAATATACTGATAGAGTTCGTCATCAACTTCGATTGTTTTCATCTTAATCCAGTGCGATATCTTATCTGAATACAAGTCATTGGGATTATAAGGTCAAATCCCAACAGCGGATAGCGTCAAACCAGGTTGGCGGCAAAAGTCAGATTAAACTGGAACCTTGCAGCCGGGCGGCAGAATGGTCAACATGATACCCTAACCTGACATACGTAAAAAAAGAACTTTGCCATGAAATTGAATACCCGAGCGCAAACTGCACAATCGCCGAACAATAATTCCCCCATCGTGCTGGTTCATGGACTTTTTGGCAGCCTGGATAACCTGGGCGTGCTGGCCCGCGATTTGGTTACCGATCACGATATTTTGCAGGTCGATATGCGCAACCACGGGCTTTCCGGCCGCTCAGACGAGATGACCTATGCGGCAATGGCGCAGGATCTGCTGGATACGCTGGACGCGCACAACCTGCAGAAGGTGACCCTCATCGGGCATTCAATGGGCGGTAAAGCGATTATGGCGCTCACCGCGCTGGTGCCAGAGCGAATTTCCGGGCTTGTCGTGATTGACGTTGCGCCTGTGGATTACGACGTTCGCCGTCACGATGAGATTTTCGCGGCGATCAATGCCGTAACCGAAGCTGGCGTTTCCACTCGTCAGCAGGCGGCAGCGGTTATGCGTGAGCATCTTGATGAAGAAGGCGTGGTGCAGTTCCTTTTGAAGTCGTTTGTTGACGGGCAGTGGCGTTTTAACGTGCCGGTGCTGTGGGACCAGTACAACAACATCGTGGGCTGGGAAATCGTTCCCGCCTGGCCGCACCCTGCCCTCTTTATTCGCGGCGGTAACTCTCCTTATATTACCGACGCGTACCGCGACACGCTGCTGGCACAATTCCCGCAGGCGCGCGCCCACGTCATTGCCGGTGCCGGACACTGGGTGCATGCGGAAAAACCAGATGCTGTACTGCGCGCCATTCGCCGCTATCTCGCTGATACTGCAAATTGATTAAAAAGAGAGCGACTGGAAGATGACGGGCTTCCAGTCGTTGGCGTGCCGTTTTTGGTGATGTATGATGGCGCGCTTATCGCCCGGGCTTTAGCAGGGCGGCGTGTTTCCCCCGAAGTCTCATAATCATGGCCAAAGAACAAACGGACCGTACGACACTAGATCTGTTCGCGAATGAGCGTCGACCGGGACGACCGAAAACGAATCCGCTTTCGCGCGATGAACAGCTGCGTATCAATAAACGCAATCAGCTTAAACGCGATAAAAATCGTGGGCTTAAGCGTGTCGAACTGAAGCTCAACGCCGACGCGGTCGATGCGCTTAACGAGCTGGCAGAGGCGCGTAATATCAGCCGCAGCGAGCTTATTGAAGAGATGCTCATCGCCCAACTTGAGACGCTGCGCAGCCAGGCATAAGTCTGAAAAACCCCTTTATCGCCCTTTTCATGTAGCACAGAGTGCAGTCCTGCGCGATAGCGGTTTCCGCAGGGTTGCCAGTTCTGCTATTATTGCCCTTATCCGTGGCCGAATTGCGCCACCATACCATTAAGTTTCAAGAGGTTATTTTACTCATGGCAATCATCGGCATTTTCTTCGGCAGTGATACCGGCAATACCGAAAATATCGCAAAAAACATTCAGAAACAGCTCGGTAAAGACGTTGCTGATGTGCATGACATCGCCAAGAGCAGCAAAGAAGATCTCGAGGGCTATGACATTCTGCTGCTGGGTATTCCAACCTGGTACTATGGTGAAGCCCAGTGCGACTGGGACGATTTCTTCCCGACGCTGGAAGAGGTGGACTTCAACGGCAAGCTGGTTGCCCTGTTCGGTTGTGGCGATCAGGAAGATTACGCCGAGTACTTCTGTGATGCGCTGGGGACGATTCGCGACATCATTGAGCCTAATGGCGCGGTTATTGTGGGCCACTGGCCGACTGCCGGTTACCACTTCGAAGCCTCTAAAGGCCTGGCCGATGACGATCATTTTGTCGGACTTGCCATTGACGAAGACCGTCAGCCAGAACTGACCGCAGAGCGTGTAGAGAAGTGGGTTAAGCAGATCCGCGAAGAACTGCATCTGGACGATATTCTCAACGCCTGATTTTTTACGGCGCAACGCGGGTTGCGCCCCTTTTCCAGGTAAAACCGATTAAATTAATTGCTACAAACTTTTAACTTTTTCGCCCAGACCTGTACAATGTCTCCCTGGCAAAATGTGGTTTCCATTGAGCAAGTTTGTAGGTGATACCACGTTTTTATAAGCATACTTTGCCTGAGACTTGCAGTTTTCATTTAGGCATGGCAGTTCTATAATGAGACGCATTATCCCAGGTGCATTTTCTGTCACTTCCCAGAGAAGTGAATCGTTTAGCAACAGGACAGATTCCGCATGACTGACAACAATACCGCATTAAAGAAGGCTGGCCTGAAAGTAACGCTTCCTCGGTTAAAAATCCTGGAAGTGCTTCAGGGTCCAGACAATCACCATGTCAGTGCGGAAGACCTTTATAAACGTCTTATCGACATGGGTGAAGAGATTGGACTGGCCACCGTATATCGCGTGCTGAACCAGTTTGATGACGCGGGCATTGTTACCCGTCATAATTTCGAAGGCGGTAAATCTGTGTTCGAACTGACCCAGCAGCATCACCACGATCACCTGATCTGCCTCGATTGCGGCAAGGTCATTGAATTTAGCGATGATTCCATCGAAGCGCGTCAGCGTGAAATCGCAGCTCGTCATGGCATTCGCCTGACCAACCACAGCCTGTACCTTTACGGTCACTGCGCTGAAGGGGATTGCCGCGAGAATGAACACGCTCACGACACAAAATAAGTTAGCGTTCATACTCTGAGCCAGCCGTAAGGTTGGCTTTTTTTTGCCTGAAAAAAGCCCGGTCAGCAAAGTGCCACCGGGCGTAGATCAACTCATTTGTTGTTATTGCGTATCTCGTTCCAGATTTTATCGCAACGCTTCGCCACTTCCTGATCGTTACCGGTTTTACGCGCCTGGATACAGGCCTGGTAATCCATCACGCGGACATTCTCCTGCGTCGCAAACTGCTCGTGCGCTTTCTCTTTCTTCAGCACGTTCAGCACGCTCTGACAGGCTTCAATTTTCTCCGGCGATCCTTCCGCAGTATTAATGCAGGCGCTATACGCCTCCTTCAGACGGGCGTCCTCTTTCGGTGCCTGAGTCTGAACACACGCCACCAGCCCTGATGCAATCAGCGCGACGATTACGATTTTTTTCATCATATGCAGTCTCCAGACCGGCGGGACTCAGCCCGCCGGTGTGCTCATCAGAAGATGGTGAATGGGGCGATAACCATGAATTTGACGTCACGTTCATCCTGGAAGATGTTGCCGTAACCGCCCGCATAGCTTGGGATATCGGAGTGGTTGTCATACTGCGTGAAGTGCAGCTTGAACATCGTGCCTTTCGCGCGGCCATCCTGCAGGGTGTAGATAGCATCCAGGCTGTAGGAGGACTCTTTCAGGCGATAGTTTGGATCGTAGTACGCATCCGGCGTCGCCATGTCTGCTGGTTTTGCATCCCAGGCGTAAGCGTAAGAAGCGCCCACCGCCCAGCCCGGCAGGTTCCAGTTTTTCAGGTCATACATGGCGCCGAAGAAGACCGCTTTCTCGCCGTCGGCGTTGAAGTCTGAGCGGTTATCCCACCAGATATCCAGACGACCATTAGATGAGGCATAGGTCGGCGTCATACGCTGCAGGAAGTAGCCCTGCTGCCCTTCAGCCTTCACCCATGTGCCTTCCAGACGCAAATCAACCTGACCGACCTTATAGCCGAAGGTTAACGCCTGCAGCCACGCGGTGCCGTTATAAATGTCATTTACGCTGCCATCGCTAACCTTATCGCGCGTACCGTAGAACTGGTAGCTGGTGCTCAGCGGACTACCGGCGATATCAAATTTGTAGCTGGCTTTAGCAAAATACTGATCGATATAGCCTTCCGCCTGACCAAATGCGGCTTCCAGAACCAGATCGTTTTTGAAATCGTACTTCGCGCCCAGCGAGTGGAGGTAATCGACTTTGGTTTTCTTATCGTTCTGGTAGAACTTGTCCATCTCAATGTGCCACGGCGCTTTGTACTCGTTGGTCCACATATAGGAGAAGCTCAACGCACCTGCATCACCGTAGTCAAAGTTAGCCCCGGCTTCTGCCCCCTGATAGGTACCAGGCATAAAGCTCCAGTGCGGCGCTAACAGCGTCTGGCCGGTTGGCTGAATATAGCCCCCACGCGCCCATACCGGGCCGTATTTGAATTTCGCTGCGGCCTTATAAAGGCTGATACCGCTTTTATCCCCTGACCAGTCTTCGTCATAGGCTTTATTGCTGGAGGAGAAGGCAATTTCGTTCGGGTGGCCGCTGTCGCCATTTTCAGCCATTTCAATCGCCGTAAACGCGGCAATATCCAGACCGAACATATCGGCGGCGTAGCCTGACTGGAAGTCCAGGTTGGCGTTCCAGGTGGAGTGAGAGAGGTTGGTTTTGTATTTATCTTCTGTGACATCTTTACGGTCACGTTCACGCTGCCAGTAATAAATACCGCCAGTGAGGGTAGAATCTTCGATGAAACCTGCTGCTTTTGCCTCTGGTGTCACCACCAGGCCCGACATTGCTGTCACACCGGCAATAGCCAGCGCCAGCGCACTACGTTTGCCACTGAACGTACGCATAGATTATTCCTCTTTGACGAATTAAAACGCCTTAAACGGCGAAAATATAAAAGACCAAAAGGCCAGGGGTAGTTATAAATACCCTCGAATTAACTACCGTCTTTAGGTTATTTTTCGCGACGCGAATTATCAATGCTTTTCAGTGGGCAAAAGTCAGGATTATGACGAAGTGCACATAATTGGTAGTGCTTTGTAACATTTGGCCGAATGCGAGGTGTGGCGGGGGTAGAGCAGGTAATTTCGGCGTATTAGATCGTAATAAAACCCGTATTTGTCTTAATTCTCTTTTTTATGAAACAGACAAACTTTTTTTAGAAAAATAAGTAGCACCGCATTGACCAAAAATTTTAGCTGGCCTAATTACGGGCCTACTTTAACGATATGATCATTAAATAAAAAAACGCCGCTATAAGCGGCGTTTGTTTCTCATTGACCAGTGCAGCGTTATTATTCGCCGATCTTGGTCCAGGTATCACGCAGACCTACGGTACGGTTAAATACCGGTTTTTCTGCCGTGCTGTAACGGCTGTCCAGGCAGAAGTAACCTTCACGCTCGAACTGGAACGCTTTGCCCGCTTCAGCGGCTTTCAGCGATGGCTCCGCATAACCTTGCTTGATCACCAGAGATTCCGGGTTGATGGTCGCCAGGAAGTCTTCAGCCGCACCCGGGTTAGGCACGCTAAACAGACGATCGTACAGACGAATTTCTACCGGCAGCGCGTGGGAAGCGCTCACCCAGTGGATCACGCCTTTTACCTTGCGGCCGTCTGCCGGATCTTTGCTCAGCGTCTCAGCATCGTACGAACAGAAGATGGTGGTAATGTTACCTTCAGCATCTTTCTCTACGCGCTCGGCTTTGATGACGTAGGCGTTACGCAGACGAACTTCTTTACCCAACACCAGACGCTTGTACTGCTTATTGGCTTCTTCACGGAAGTCAGCACGGTCGATCCAGATCTCACCGCTGAACGGCACGTCGCGGCTTCCCATTTCCGGTTTATTCGGATGGTTAGGCATAGAGACCAGCTCGCTTCCACCCTGCGGGTAATTTTCAATCACCAGTTTCACCGGATCGATAACAGCCATCGCGCGCGGGGCGTTTTCGTTAAGATCTTCACGAATGCAGGATTCCAGAGACGCCATTTCGATGGTGTTGTCCTGCTTGGTCACGCCGATACGTTTGCAGAACTCACGAATAGAAGCGGCAGTGTAACCACGACGACGCAGGCCGGAGATGGTCGGCATGCGCGGGTCGTCCCAGCCTTCAACGTGCTTGTCGGTCACCAGCAGGTTCAGCTTACGCTTGGACATCACGGTGTATTCCAGATTCAGACGAGAGAACTCGTACTGACGCGGATGCACAGGAATAGTGATGTTATCCAGCACCCAGTCGTACAGACGACGGTTATCCTGGAACTCCAGCGTACACAGCGAGTGGGTAATGCCTTCAAGCGCATCGCTGATGCAGTGGGTGAAGTCGTACATCGGGTAGATGCACCACTTATTTCCGGTCTGGTGGTGTTCTGCGAACTTAATGCGGTACAGCACCGGATCGCGCATCACGATAAACGGCGACGCCATATCGATTTTGGCACGCAGACACGCTTTGCCTTCTTCGAAGCCACCGGCACGCATTTTTTCAAACAGCGCCAGGTTCTCTTCCACGCTGCGATCGCGGAACGGGCTGTTTTTGCCTGGTGCAGTCAGCGTACCGCGATACTCGCGGATTTCGTCCGCAGACAGCTCGTCAACGTATGCCAGACCTTTGTTGATCAGCTCCACCGCGTAGGCATACAGCTGATCAAAATAGTCAGAGGAGTAGCAGATATCGCCAGACCAGTTGAAGCCCAGCCATTGCACGTCGTTTTTGATGGACTCAACGTATTCGATGTCTTCTTTTACTGGGTTGGTGTCATCGAAACGCAGGTTGCACTGCCCCTGGTAGTCTTGCGCAATGCCAAAGTTCAGGCAGATCGATTTCGCATGACCAATGTGCAGGTAGCCGTTCGGCTCCGGCGGGAAACGCGTATGTACCGTGGTGTGCTTACCACTGGCCAGATCTTCATCGATGATCTGACGAATAAAGTTACTCGGGCGGGCTTCTGCCTCACTCATCGTGGATTCCTCAAAGCGTAAACAACGTATAACGGCGTATGATCTTATAAGCCGGACGTAGTGACAACCCTTAGTTACGGAAAATACGTATCAGATGAAAATAATGGGGGCGTTTGCTGTAAAAAAAAGCGGCGGAGGATATCCCCCGCCGCTTAAGGCATGACTCTACTCAGGAGCGATTACTTGCCTTTAATCTCATACAGCGGTGTCTGACCCGCAACCACCAGACCTTTCGCCTGGAGTACCAGACCGCTAAAGTCGTCGATGTTGCTGCACACGACCGGACTAATCATCGAGCGCGCGTTGGCGTTCAGGAAGTCCAGATCCATTTCCAGAATCGGCTGACCTGCCACCACTTCAGCCCCCTCTTCCACCAGGCGAGTAAAGCCCTGACCGTTTAGCGCTACGGTATCGATCCCCATATGGACAACGATCTCCGCGCCTTTTTCGGTTTCGAGGCAGAACGCGTGGTTGGTGTTGAAGATTTTCACGATGGTGCCTGCCGCCGGAGACACAACGGTTTTATCCGTTGGTTTCACCGCCACACCGTCACCAACCGCTTTGCTGGCGAAGGCTTCATCAGGCACCTGCTCAAGGTCAACCACGTCACCCGTTACCGGAGAGACCAGCGCGGCCACCGTCACGGCGTTCGGCACGGCCTGCGGCTTCGCAACCGGCGCAGCCGTCGACGCAGGTGCGCTGTCGGCTGATGCCGCCGCGACCGGGCCACGGGCAACCACTTTCTTCATTTCGTCGCCAATGGATTCCGCTTTGGCGCCTACGATAACCTGGATAGTTTGTTTGTTCAGTTTAACCACGCCCGATGCACCAAGGCGTTTACACATTGCGTCGCTTACGCGCGCCGAGTCACCCACCGTCAGACGCAGACGGGTGATACAGGCATCAATCGCTTTCAGGTTGTCAGTCCCACCGACGGCAGCGATATAGCTGGTCGCCAGCTGAGTCAGACCCTCTTCGGTATTGCTGTTGGCTTCGTTGGTGACCACTTCGTCTTTGGTATCTTCGCGGCCTGGTGTTTTGAGGTTAAACATACGAATAACCGCAGTGAACAGCACGAAGTAGATGACGAAGAAGACCAGACCCATTACCACCAGCATCCAGACGTTTTTGCTTGCCGCCGGCAGGTTGTACATCAACACGTAGTCGATCGCGCCTGCAGAGAAGGAGAAGCCAGCATGGATGCCCAGCAGGGTCGCTACAAACAGGCTGATACCGGTAAGCACCGCATGCATGAGGTACAGCACTGGCGCCAGGAACATGAACAGGAATTCCAGCGGCTCGGTTACACCGGTCAGGAACGCGGTAATCGCAACGGACAGCAGCATGCCGCCAACCATTGGGCGACGCGCTTTTGGCGCAGCCAGGTACATTGCCAGTGCAGCGCCCGGCAGACCAAACATCATGATTGGGAAGAAGCCAGACATGAACATACCCGCGGTGCCGTCGCCCGCGTAGAAGCGGTTGATGTCGCCGTGGAATACGGTGCCCGCAGCATTGGTGAACTCACCAATCTGGAACCAGGCGATGGTGTTCAGCACCTGATGCAGACCGGTTGGGATCAGCAGACGGTTGATAAAGCCAAAGATACCTGAGCCCACAGCACCTGCTGAAACAATCCACTCGCCGCCCGCATGAATAGCATGCTGCACCGGCGGCCAGACGTAGCCAAAGATAGCGGCCAGGATCAGACAGAAAAAGCCCGTCGCAATTGGCACAAAACGTTTACCGCCGAAGAAGCTCAGGAAGTCAGGCAGTTTGATACCCGCCCAGCGGTTGTACACGGCACCACCGACCAGACCGGTAATGATACCCGCCAGTACACCCATGTTGATTTCCGGGTTGATGGTTACCATCGCTTTCGTGAGGATGAAGTAACCTACCGCCCCTGCCAGTGCCGCAGCACCGGCGCTGTCTTTTGACCAGCTTGACGCCACGCCGATGGCGAAGATCAGCGCAAGGTTGTCAAAAATGGCGCCGCCTGCCTGGGCAATAAACGGCACGTTAAGAAGATCGGGTTGCCCGAATCGCAGCAGCAACGCTGCAACCGGTAGCACGGCGATAGGGAGCTGCAAAGCCCTACCGAGGCGCTGGAAAAAACCTAAAATATTCATCCTATTCCCCCTACGAGACCCATTATTAAGACTCGCGCATAAACTATGTTTTTATTGTGTCACGAACGATAGATACAGTTGATGATTCACTGGCAGTCTGAGTGTGTGAAAAATTAATTCGTATCGCAAATTAAACACCTATTTTTTGTGATTATTGTCACCAAATATCGTATTCCCTCCTCCCTTTCACTGGCTAACAGCCAAAACTTATTTTATCATTCAAAAAATCAAGACGGATTGATCCGGCCTGAAAGGTTCCAGGTTACGCTTAAGCATCAGGTTCCGATACCCATCCGCCCACTCTTCTACTTAAACTTTGAGGTGAACAATGAGACTGATTCCCCTGGCAACTGCTGAACAAGTCGGTAAATGGGCCGCTCGCCATATCGTTAACCGTATTAATGCCTTCAAGCCTACTGCCGATCGTCCCTTCGTTCTTGGCCTTCCAACCGGTGGTACCCCACTGACCGCGTACAAAGCGCTGGTTGAAATGCATAAAGCGGGCCAGGTTAGCTTTAAACACGTTGTAACCTTCAACATGGACGAATATGTCGGCCTGCCAAAGGAGCATCCTGAAAGCTACCATAGCTTCATGCACCGCAATTTCTTTGATCACGTTGATATCCCAGCTGAAAATATTAACCTGCTGAATGGAAATGCGCCTGATATTGACGCAGAATGCCGTCAGTACGAAGAAAAAATCCGTTCTTACGGTAAAATCCACCTGTTCATGGGTGGCGTGGGCAACGATGGTCATATCGCGTTTAACGAACCAGCCTCTTCTCTGGCTTCCCGTACCCGTATTAAAACGCTGACCCATGACACTCGCGTGGCAAACTCCCGCTTCTTTGACGGTGACGTGAACCAGGTTCCAAAATACGCCCTGACCGTTGGCGTAGGCACCCTGCTGGATGCCGAAGAAGTGATGATTCTGGTACTGGGCGGCGTGAAAGCGCAGGCGCTCCAGGCAGCCGTTGAAGGCAACGTTAACCACATGTGGACCATCAGCTGCCTGCAGCTGCATCCAAAATCAGTCATCGTCTGCGACGAACCGTCCACGATGGAGCTGAAGGTGAAAACGCTGAAATACTTCAACGAGTTAGAAGCTGAGAACATCAAAGGTCTGTAATTGAATAACCGCCTCTTCTGTCAGAGGCGGTCGCTTTTTTTAACCGGGGGTCGATATGTACGCTTTAACCCACGGTCGGATTTATACCGGCCATGAAATTCTGGATGACCATGCGATTGTTATCGCCAATGGCCTGATTGAACGTGTTTGCCCGCTGGCGGAACTGCCGCCGGAGATAGAACAGCGCTCACTCAATGGAGCAGTAATCTCCCCCGGTTTCATCGACGTACAGCTTAACGGCTGCGGCGGTGTGCAGTTCAATGACACCGCCGAGGCGGTGACGGTTGAAACGCTGGAAATCATGCAGAAAGCTAACGAGAAATCAGGCTGCACCAGCTATCTGCCGACGCTCATCACCAGCAGTGATGACCTGATGAAACAGGGTATCCGCGTGATGCGCGAATACCTGGCCAAACACCCGAACCAGGCGCTGGGTCTGCATCTGGAAGGGCCATGGCTGAACATAGTGAAAAAAGGCACGCATAACCCGGATTACGTGCGCAAGCCGGATGCTGAACTGGTCGACTACATGTGTGCCAATGCTGATGTGATCGCTAAAGTGACGCTGGCGCCTGAAATGACCGGTACTGAGGTCATCAGCAAACTGGCTGCCGCCGGGATTGTGGTTTCAGCAGGCCACTCAAACGCCACGCTGAAAGAAGCCAAAGCGGGCTTCCGTGCCGGCATTACCTTTGCGACCCACCTTTACAACGCCATGCCGTATATTACCGGCCGTGAACCGGGTCTGGTCGGGGCGATTCTCGACGAACCAGACGTCTACTGCGGCATTATCGCTGATGGCATGCACGTTGATTACACCAACATTCGCAACGCCAAACGGCTGAAAGGTGACAAGCTCTGCCTGGTCACCGATGCCACCGCGCCAGCAGGTGCAAATATTGAGCAGTTCATTTTTGCTGGTAAAACAATATACTACCGCAATGGACTGTGTGTGGATGAAAACGGTACGCTGAGTGGCTCCTCTTTGACCATGATTGAAGGGGTGCGTAATCTGGTGGAGCATTGTGGGATTGCGCTTGATGAAGTCCTGCGTATGGCCACCCTTTATCCGGCTCGCGCCATCGGCGTGGATAAACAGCTCGGCGGAATTGCACCAGGTATGGTTGCAAACCTGACGGCATTCACACACGATTATAAAATTATTAAGACCATCGTTAATGGTAACGAGGTCGTCACTGAGTAAGTAAAAGTATGACACCAGGCGGACAAGCTCAAATCGGTAATGTCGATCTCGTTAAACAACTTAACAGTGCGGCGGTTTATCGCCTGATTGACCAACATGGTCCAATCTCGCGGATCCAGATAGCCGAACAAAGCCAGCTTGCTCCCGCCAGCGTGACAAAAATTACCCGCCAGCTCATTGAGCGCGGTTTGATCAAAGAAGTCGATCAGCAGGCCTCCACCGGGGGCCGCCGCGCCATCTCCATCATTACCGAAACCCGTAACTTTCAGGCCATTGGCGTCCGGCTTGGTCGTCATGACACCACGCTCACGCTGTACGATTTGAGCAGCAAAGCCATTGCGGAAGAGCACTACCCGCTGCCCGAGCGCACTCAGGAGACGCTGGAACACGCGCTGCTGAATACTATCGCGCACTTTATTGAAAGCTGTCAGCGCAAGATCCGCGAACTGATCGCCATCTCCGTCATTCTGCCTGGCCTGGTCGACCCGGAAAGCGGTGTGATCCGATACATGCCGCATATTCAGGTTGAGAACTGGGCGCTGGTCGACGCGCTGGAAAAACGCTTTAAGGTGACCTGCTTTGTCGGTCATGATATTCGATCTTTAGCGCTGGCTGAGCACTACTTTGGTGCGAGTCAGGACTGTGAAGACTCTATTCTGGTGCGCGTACACCGCGGTACGGGCGCAGGCATTATCTCCAATGGCCGTATTTTTATTGGTCGTAACGGTAACGTTGGCGAGATCGGCCACATCCAGGTTGAACCGCTCGGCGAACGCTGCCACTGCGGCAACTTCGGCTGCCTTGAAACCATCGCCGCCAACACGGCCATCGAGCAGCGCGTTCGCCACCTGCTTGAGCAGGGTTATCAAAGCCGCGTCACGCTGGACGATTGCAAGATAGGCACCATCTGCAAAGCCGCCAATAAAGGCGACGCGCTGGCCTGTGAGGTGATCGAGCAGGTAGGTCGCCATCTGGGGAAAACCATCGCCATCGCCATTAACCTGTTTAACCCGCAGAAAGTGGTGATCGCCGGAGAGATTGTTGAAGCGGAAAAGGTGCTGCTGCCCGCCATCGAAGGCTGTATCAACACCCAGGCGCTAAAAGCATTCCGACAGAACCTCCCGGTGGTTCGTTCGAAGCTTGACCATCGCTCGGCGATTGGCGCGTTTGCGCTGGTCAAGCGCGCCATGCTCAACGGGATCCTGCTCCAGCATTTGCTGGAATCCTGATCGGACCTTATAGTAACGCCTTCTTTTTTTGATGTCGGAATGTCCATGACCATTAAGAATGTAATTTGTGATATCGACGGCGTGCTGATGCACGACAACGTTGCCGTGCCGGGTGCTGCGGAGTTTCTTCACCGCATCATCGACAAAGGAATGCCACTGGTTCTACTCACGAACTACCCTTCCCAAACCGGTCAGGATCTGGCGAATCGCTTTGCCACCGCAGGCGTCGACGTGCCGGACAGCGTGTTTTATACCTCCGCAATGGCAACGGCGGATTTCCTGAAGCGTCAGGAAGGAAAAAAAGCCTACGTGGTCGGTGAAGGCGCGCTGATCCACGAGCTGTATAAAGCAGGCTTTACCATTACCGATGTGAACCCGGACTTTGTGATCGTGGGTGAAACGCGTTCCTTTAACTGGGAGATGATGCATAAAGCAGCCTACTTTGTCGCCAATGGTGCGCGTTTTATTGCCACCAACCCGGATACGCACGGCCGTGGTTTCTATCCGGCCTGCGGCGCGCTGTGCGCCGGTATTGAAAAAATCTCAGGCCGTAAGCCTTTTGTTGTCGGCAAACCGAGCCCGTGGATCATCCGCGCCGCGCTGAATACGATGCAGGCACACTCAGAAGAAACCGTCATTGTTGGCGACAACCTGCGCACCGATATTCTGGCTGGCTTCCAGGCAGGGCTTGAAACCATCCTGGTACTTTCTGGCGTCTCGCAGCTTGATGACATCGATACGATGCCCTTCCGACCAAGCTGGATTTACCCCTCTGTCGACGAAATCGACGTTATTTGATTCTGAACCACGTCCCAGGGCGTGGTTTTTCATTTTCAGCTTATACAAACAAAACACCATCTAACAAAAAACCATTTTCATTGCATAATCATCAATAAAAGGATGCGTGACGTACTCTTTTTTCACTATTCCGCAATCACTATTGCACTATTTCCGTTTTGGCCCGTAAAACCCTTGCGCCCCTCCCCCCTTTTGCGGCATTTTCATAAGCAAGCAACATCACAATGCAACAGGGTTAACGGAGAAGGTTATGTGTTCAATTTTTGGCGTACTGGATATTAAAACTGACGCGGGCGAACTGCGTAAAAAAGCACTCGAATTGTCCCGCCTGATGCGCCATCGCGGCCCGGACTGGTCAGGCGTTTACGCCAGCGACAAAGCGATTCTGGCTCACGAACGCCTGTCTATTGTTGACGTCAACGCCGGTGCACAGCCGCTGTATAACGAGAAAAAAACGCACGCGCTGGCTGTCAACGGTGAAATTTATAACCATCAGGCGCTGCGCGCCGAGTACGGCGACCGCTACGCCTTCCAGACCGGCTCTGACTGTGAAGTGATCCTGGCGCTGTATCAGGAGAAAGGTCCCGAGTTTCTCGACGACCTGCAGGGCATGTTTGCCTTCGCCCTGTACGACAGCGAAAAAGACGCTTACCTGATTGGCCGTGACCATATCGGTATTATCCCGCTGTACATGGGTCACGATGAACACGGCAACTTCTATGTCGCGTCCGAAATGAAAGCCCTGGTACCGGTCTGCCGCACCATCAAAGAGTTCCCGGCGGGCAGCTATCTGTGGAGTAAAGACGGTGAAATCCGTTCGTACTACCAGCGCGACTGGTTTGACTATGACGCGGTGAAAGACAACGTGACGGATAAAGCCGAGCTGCGTCAGGCGCTGGAAGATTCCGTGAAAAGCCACCTGATGTCAGACGTGCCTTACGGCGTACTGCTCTCTGGCGGTCTGGACTCCTCCGTGATCTCCGCGATCACCAAGAAATTCGCGGCTCGTCGCGTGGAAGATCAGGAGCGCTCCGAGGCCTGGTGGCCGCAGCTGCACTCCTTTGCCGTGGGCCTGGAAGGGGCACCGGATCTGAAAGCCGCGCAGGAAGTGGCAAACCACCTCGGCACCGTGCACCATGAAATTCACTTCACCGTGCAGGAAGGTCTGGATGCGATCCGCGATGTGATCTATCACATTGAAACCTATGACGTGACCACCATTCGCGCCTCCACGCCGATGTACCTGATGTCGCGTAAGATCAAGGCGATGGGCATCAAGATGGTGCTCTCCGGCGAAGGTTCTGACGAAGTGTTTGGCGGCTACCTGTACTTCCATAAAGCGCCAAACGCCAAAGAGCTGCATGAAGAGACCGTGCGTAAGCTGCAGGCGCTGCATATGTTCGACTGTGCCCGTGCCAACAAAGCGATGTCGGCCTGGGGCGTGGAAGCGCGCGTGCCGTTCCTGGATAAGAAATTCCTCGACGTGGCGATGCGCATCAACCCGCAGGATAAAATGTGCGGCAACGGCAAAATGGAAAAACATATCCTGCGTGAATGTTTTGAATCTTACCTGCCGGCGAGCGTGGCATGGCGTCAGAAAGAGCAGTTCTCTGATGGCGTTGGCTACAGCTGGATCGACACCCTGAAAGAGGTGGCGGCGAAGCAGATTTCTGACCAGCAGCTGGAAACCGCAAGCTTCCGCTTCCCGTACAACACGCCGGGCTCGAAAGAAGCGTACCTCTACCGTGAGATCTTTGAAGAACTGTTCCCGGTGCCGAGCGCTGCCGAGTGTGTTCCTGGCGGTCCGTCAGTGGCCTGTTCATCCGCGAAAGCCATTGAATGGGATGAATCTTTCAAGGCGATGAACGATCCATCGGGGCGTGCGGTAGGCGTTCACCAGTCCGCCTACAAATAATCACAACGATTTCAAACAGGCCCCTCAGGGGCCTGTTTTTTTTGCCTCACATTTCACCACCAAAAACCGATTAATAACCAATAATTGCCGAATATTCGGCCACGCTGTTCGCAACCTAACCAAACAGTCACATTCCGGCTATTTTCGTTGAAAAAGGTGTTGACGCTGCAAGGGTCTATACGCATAATGCGCCCCGCAACGCCGATAAGGTAACGCGAAAAAAAGATGGCTACGTAGCTCAGTTGGTTAGAGCACATCACTCATAATGATGGGGTCACAGGTTCGAATCCCGTCGTAGCCACCATCTTTTTGCGGGAGTGGCGAAATTGGTAGACGCACCAGATTTAGGTTCTGGCGCCGCAAGGTGTGCGAGTTCAAGTCTCGCCTCCCGCACCATTCCCGGGTAAGCGTTGCACGGATGGGGTATCGCCAAGCGGTAAGGCACCGGTTTTTGATACCGGCATTCCCTGGTTCGAATCCAGGTACCCCAGCCATCGAAGACTGCAGTACTGGCTACGTAGCTCAGTTGGTTAGAGCACATCACTCATAATGATGGGGTCACAGGTTCGAATCCCGTCGTAGCCACCA
>NZ_JADBRF010000024.1:63460-75503 GCF_014930485.1 Enterobacter cloacae complex sp. P47BA
GGCTACGTAGCTCAGTTGGTTAGAGCACATCACTCATAATGATGGGGTCACAGGTTCGAATCCCGTCGTAGCCACCAAATTAAGATTATCGATTTGTTTCGGTAATAAAAAATTGTTGGGGTATCGCCAAGCGGTAAGGCACCGGATTCTGATTCCGGCATTCCGAGGTTCGAATCCTCGTACCCCAGCCAATTTAAAAGTCGTTAAGCAGTCTGTTTAACGCAATTGGGGTGTCGCCAAGCGGTAAGGCTCTGGTTTCTGATACCAGCATTCCGGGGTTCGAATCCCTGCACCCCAGCCACTTAAAACAAACAAGCCCGCTCTGCGGGCTTTTTTGTTTTTGTTGCTCAGAATAGCGCGGCCTGATGCTCTCACCCTACCCCTCTCCCACGGGAGAGGGAATTAAGATTAGAGTCCGAGGGCGTATTTCAGGGCCTGACGCTTCAGCCCACCGGCACGCTCTGCCGCCATTAAGCCAATGTTACGCAGAATGCGCACCGGGGCCAGGTCATTGCTGAAACCGGCATAGAACAGATCCATCCCTGACTGCATGATGAAGTTATCCGCCATACGGCGCGTCTGGTAGCGCTTCAGTACCTGATGGCTGGCCCAGGCTTCCGCGTGAGCGCGTGCGTTGCCCAGCACGTTCAGTAACGCATCGACGTCACGGTATCCAAGGTTGACTCCCTGCCCCGCCAGCGGGTGGATGGTGTGTGCCGCATCGCCCACCAGCGCCAGCCCTTCTCGGGCATACTGTAAAGCATGACGGCGCGTGAGCGGGAATGCACCTGCGGTGACTGGCGTCACGTTGCCAAGGCGGCTCGGGAAGTGAAGCAGGATCTCGCGCTGCAACTGCTCCATCGACAGCCCCTGCAGCTGGCGAATGCGCGCCGGTTTGTCGTACCACACCAGCGAAGCCCAGTTATCAAACAGCGGCAAGAATGCATGCGGGCCGTTCGGAGTAAAGTGCTGCCAGGTGCTTTCGCCCGGCGCATTCTCACACTGAACGGTGATTAACATGCAGGATTGCTGATATTGCCAGGCATGAACCCCAATACCCGCCATCTCCCTGACCTGCGAGTTAGCGCCATCGGCCCCGACGACCAGCTTCACGGCCAGTTCATCGCCGCTGTCGAGCGTCAGCAAATAGCCGCTTTCATGAGGATGCAGTGCCTTAAGTGACGCAGGCATACGCAGCGTCACCTTCGGATGTGCCTCCAGCGCCTGCCAGAGCGCCAGCTGGAGCACGTTGTTTTCCACCATATAGCCCAGGCGCGGCATCTTCAGCTCGGCGGCGTCAAACGACACGTGGGCATTTTCCCACTCCCAGGTTTCAAGGCGGCTGTAAGGGTGCGCGCGCATCGCCTGCACCGCCTCCCAGACGCCCAGGCCGCGCAGCAGATCGACGGACGCCGCACTGATGGCGGAAATGCGCACGTCCGGTTTGCTGGCGGTATCGAATGCCGGGGGAGCCGCCTGTTCAATAACGGTTACATCAAATCCCTGCTGCGCCAGCCCCAGCGCCAGCGCGCCGCCGACCATACCGCCGCCGACAACGGCAACTTCGGTGTGTTGGAGTGTCATGGTCAATTTTCCTTATTGGAGAATCCCTTAAGTTTACCGGATTTTTGCGGTCCTGAGACACACAACCTTCATACTGGTCACAACCCCACCAAAGCATTACAATACGCGGCTTGCAATCCTGAGCTGAGCAAGTCGATGACTAAAAAACTCCATATAAAAACCTGGGGCTGTCAGATGAACGAATACGATTCATCCAAGATGGCCGATCTGCTGGATACCACCCACGGATACCAGCTGACTGAAAATGCGAAAGAAGCCGATGTGCTACTGCTGAACACCTGTTCAATTCGTGAAAAAGCACAGGAAAAAGTCTTTCATGTGTTAGGCCGCTGGAAGCTTCTCAAACGGAAAAATCCGGACCTGATCATTGGCGTCGGTGGCTGCGTCGCGTCGCAGGAAGGTAAGCTGATCCGCCAGAGAGCCCCGTATGTGGATATCGTCTTTGGTCCTCAGACCCTGCACCGCCTGCCGGAGATGATCAATCAGGTTCGCGGTAACCGTAGCCCGGTCGTTGACGTCAGCTTCCCGGAGATCGAGAAATTTGACCGTCTGCCAGAGCCGCGCGCCGATGGCCCGACCGCCTTCGTCTCGATCATGGAAGGCTGCAACAAATACTGTACCTACTGCGTGGTGCCTTACACCCGCGGTGAAGAGGTCAGCCGCCCGGCGGACGACATTCTGTTTGAAATTGCCCAGCTTGCCGCGCAGGGCGTTCGCGAAGTGAACCTGCTGGGCCAGAACGTTAACGCCTGGCGCGGCGAGAACTACGACGGCACCACCGGCAGCTTTGCCGAACTGCTGCGCCTGGTAGCCGCAATTGACGGCATCGACCGTATTCGTTTTACCACCAGCCATCCGATGGAGTTTACCGACGACATCATTGACGTCTATCGCGATACGCCAGAGCTGGTGAGCTTCCTGCACCTGCCTATTCAGTGCGGATCTGACCGCGTGCTGAACCTGATGGGCCGTCCGCATACGGTGCTGGAGTACAAATCCACCATCCGCAAGCTGCGCGAAGCGCGCCCGGATATCCAGATTAGCTCTGACTTTATCGTCGGCTTCCCAGGCGAAACCGCTGATGACTTCGAGCGCACTATGAAGCTCATCGGTGAAGTGAACTTTGACGTCAGCTACAGCTTCATCTTCTCAGCGCGTCCTGGCACGCCTGCGGCCGACATGGTTGACGACGTGCCGGAAGAAGAGAAAAAGCAGCGTCTGTATATTCTTCAGGAACGCATCAACCAGCAGGCCAACGCCTGGAGCCGCCGTATGCTCGGCACCGTCCAGCGCATTCTGGTGGAAGGTACTTCCCGCAAGAGCATCATGGAGCTCTCTGGTCGTACCGAGAACAACCGCGTGGTGAACTTCGAAGGCACCCCGGACATGATCGGTAAATTTGTGGACGTCGAAATTGTCGAAGTGCTGACCAACTCGCTGCGCGCGAAGGTGGTACGCACCGAGGACGAAATGGGCCTGCGTATTGCCGAGTCACCGGAATCCGTTATTTCTCGTACCCGCAAAGAAAACGATTCTGGCGTTGGGATTTACCAGCCTTGATCCTTCAGGCCTGCCTCTTCGGCAGGCCTTGTATTTCCTCTCATCACCCCCAATATCTACCGCAACGCTTGCGCCTTTATTCTGTGGCGTGAATAATTTCGGTAATGACCGTTCTATTGCGCCGTATGGCAGCGGGTCAGTTAACCAATTAAAGAGGAACAGTTTGAACATAGATACGCGTGAAATTAGCCTTGAGCCCGCAGACAACGCTCGCCTGCTGAGCCTGTGCGGGCCGTTTGATGACAACATCAAACAACTGGAGCGACGTCTGGGTATCGAAATCAATCGTCGCGATAACCATTTCAAACTCACCGGACGCCCTATCTGCGTCAACGCGGCAGCAGATATTCTGCGCAGCCTGTATGTCGATACCGCCCCGATGCGCGGCGAAATTCAGGATATCGAGCCGGAACAGATCCACCTCGCCATTAAAGAGGCGCGCGTGCTTGAGCAGAGCGCGGAAAGCGTGCCGGACTACGGCAAGGCAATCAATATCAAGACCAAGCGTGGCGTCATCAAGCCGCGTACGCCTAACCAGGCACAGTACATCGCCAACATTCTTGACCATGACATCACCTTCGGCGTGGGTCCGGCGGGGACGGGTAAAACCTATCTGGCGGTTGCCGCTGCGGTGGATGCGCTGGAGCGTCAGGAGATCCGTCGCATCCTGCTGACCCGTCCTGCCGTTGAAGCGGGTGAAAAACTCGGCTTCCTGCCGGGCGATTTGAGTCAGAAAGTGGACCCCTATTTGCGCCCGCTGTACGACGCGCTGTTTGAAATGCTCGGCTTCGAGAAAGTGGAGAAGCTGATCGAACGTAACGTGATCGAAGTGGCCCCGCTCGCCTACATGCGCGGCCGCACGCTCAACGACGCGTTCATCATTCTCGATGAAAGCCAGAACACCACCATCGAACAGATGAAAATGTTCCTGACGCGTATCGGCTTCAACTCGAAAGCGGTGATCACCGGTGACGTTACCCAGATCGACCTGCCGCGCAGCACTAAATCAGGCCTGCGCCACGCCATTGAGGTGCTGTCAGAGGTAGACGAAATTAGCTTTAACTTCTTCCACAGTGAAGACGTCGTTCGCCACCCGGTGGTCGCGCGCATCGTTAACGCCTATGAAGCCTGGGAAGAGGCGGATCAAAAACGCAGGGCCGAACAGGCCGCAGAACGTAAGCGCGAAGCGCAGGAGCAAGAACAGAAATGAGTCAGGTGATCCTCGATTTACAGCTGGCCTGTGAAGACAATTCCGGCATGCCAGAAGAGGCACAGTTTCAGAAATGGCTGGATGCGGTAATCCCCCAGTTTCAGGAAGAATCAGAAGTCACGATTCGCCTGGTGGATGAAGCGGAAAGCCATGAGCTTAACCTGACCTACCGAGGGAAAGATAAGCCAACCAACGTGCTCTCTTTCCCGTTCGAAGCGCCGCCGGGTATTGAGATGCCGCTGCTGGGCGATCTGATCATCTGCCGTCAGGTGGTTGAGCAGGAAGCCAAAGAGCAGCAGAAACCGCTGGAAGCGCACTGGGCGCATATGGTGGTGCATGGCAGCCTGCACCTGCTGGGCTACGACCACATTGAAGATGACGAAGCGGAAGAGATGGAGTCCCTTGAGACAGAGATAATGCTTGCTCTGGGCTATGAGGATCCGTACATTGCCGAGAAAGAATAGTCAGTTACTGACTACCATGCCGCCGCGCAGGGACATAGCGCGGCGGTTAACATTGAACTAACAAGAGAACCCTTAACAAACGCCATGAGCGACGACAATTCACACAGTAGCGACACGACAACCAGTAAAAAGGGATTTTTCTCCCTCATTCTGAACCAGCTTTTCCACGGCGAGCCGAAAAACCGTGATGAACTGCTGGAGCTGATTCGTGATTCCGGGCAGAACGACCTTATCGACGAAGATACGCGCGAAATGCTCGAAGGGGTCATGGACATTGCCGACCAGCGCGTCCGCGACATCATGATCCCCCGCTCGCAGATGATCACCCTGAAACGTAACCAGACGCTGGACGAGTGCCTCGATGTGATCATCGAATCCGCCCACTCGCGTTTCCCGGTCATCAGCGAAGATAAAGATCACATCGAAGGGATTTTGATGGCCAAAGATCTGCTGCCGTTTATGCGCAGCGATGCCGAAGCCTTCAGCATGGAAAAAGTGTTACGCCAGGCCGTGGTCGTGCCGGAAAGTAAACGTGTGGATCGGATGCTGAAAGAGTTTCGCTCTCAGCGTTACCACATGGCGATTGTTATTGATGAATTCGGCGGTGTCTCAGGTCTTGTCACGATCGAAGATATTCTTGAGCTGATCGTGGGCGAAATCGAAGACGAGTACGACGAAGAAGAAGATATCGACTTCCGTCAGCTTAGTCGCCACACCTGGACCGTGCGCGCGCTGGCCTCGATTGAAGATTTCAACGACGCCTTCGGTACCCACTTCAGCGATGAAGAGGTCGATACCATTGGCGGGCTGGTGATGCAGGCCTTTGGCCATCTTCCGGCGCGCGGTGAGACCGTTGACATCGACGGTTACCAGTTCAAAGTGGCAATGGCCGACAGCCGACGTATTATACAGGTTCACGTCAGAACGCCGGACGATTCACCGGTGCCAAAACTGGAAGATTAATGTAAATGGCATTTGCCCCATTGCTTGAACGCCAGCGCGTCCGTTTGCTGCTGGCGCTGTTACTCGGAGCCAGCGGTACGCTGGCTTTTTCTCCTTACGATATCTGGCCCGCGGCCATTCTCTCCCTGATGGGGCTTCAGGGGTTAACCCTGAATCGTCGTCCGGTACAGGCCGCTGCGATCGGCTACTTCTGGGGGCTGGGGCTATTTGGCTCCGGCATTAACTGGGTCTACGTCAGCATCGCACAGTTTGGCGGGATGCCGGGGCCGGTTAACGTCTTCCTGGTCGTCCTGCTAGCCGCCTATCTCTCGCTCTATACCGGTCTGTTCGCCGGAATTCTCTCTCGCCTGTGGCCTAAAACCACCTGGCTGCGTGTCGCCATTGCCGCGCCAGTGGTCTGGCAGATTACCGAGTTCCTGCGCGGCTGGGTGCTGACCGGCTTCCCGTGGCTGCAGTTCGGCTACAGCCAGATTGACGGCCCGCTGAAAGGTCTGGCACCGGTAATGGGCGTTGAAGCCATTAACTTCCTGCTGATGGTGGTGAGCGGCCTGCTGGTACTGGCGCTGGTCACGCGCGGCTGGAAGCCGCTGGCTGTGGCCCTGGTGCTGTTCGCCCTGCCCTTCCCGCTGCGCTATATCCAGTGGTTCACGCCCGAGCCCGAGCGCGCCATGCAGGTTTCCATGGTGCAGGGGAATATCCCGCAGTCCATGAAGTGGGACGAAAAAGAGTTGCTGAACACGCTGAAGATCTACGCCAACGCCACCGAAGAGGTGATGGGCAAATCGCAGCTGATTATCTGGCCAGAATCCGCTATTCCCGATCTGGAAATTAACCAGCAGCCGTTCCTCAACATGATGAACGATCTGCTGGTGGCGCGTGGCAGCACCCTGATTACCGGCATTGTTGATGCGCGTCTGAATCAGCAGAACCGCTACGACACCTACAACACCATTATTACGCTCGGCAAAGACAGCGAATACAGCTACCACTCCACCGACCGGTACAACAAGAACCACCTCGTGCCGTTCGGTGAATTTGTGCCGCTGGAGTCTATTTTGCGTCCGCTGGCACCGTTCTTTGACCTGCCGATGTCCTCCTTCAGCCGCGGTCCGTACGTTCAGCCCCAGCTCCACGCGCACGGTCTGGCCCTGACGGCCGCCATCTGCTACGAAATCATCCTCGGCGAGCAGGTGCGCGATAACTTCCGCCCGGACACCGACTATCTGCTGACCATCTCCAACGATGCGTGGTTCGGTAAATCAATCGGCCCGTGGCAGCACTTCCAGATGGCGCGCATGCGTTCTCTGGAGCTGGCGCGTCCGCTGCTGCGTAGCACCAATAACGGCATCACCGCCGTGATTGGCCCGAAGGGCGAAATCCAGGCCATGATCCCGCAGTTCACCCGTGAAGTGCTGACAACCAAAGTCACGCCAACCACGGGCCTGACGCCGTACGCCCGCACCGGCAACTGGCCGCTGTGGATCCTGACCGCGCTGTTCGGCTTTGGCGCCGTGCTGATGAGCCTGCGTCAGCGTCATAAATAATCTTGCCTTCTGATGCCGGGTGGCGGCTGCGCCTTACCCGGCAATTTCCTCCCAATCTTCAATTCTGGCACGCCTGTTGCTTTATTTATTCACGTAAACGCTGTCTGGCTTAACGTGCAACCTTGTCGCACCAGTGTAGATCGTCGCTAGCACCGAAACGGTGCAACGGGAGATTATTGCCTCTGAATGGTGCGGCGCGCTTCGCAAAAATAAACAATAACGCAGCAAAATCTTTACATTAAGCCAGACTAAATGTTAACAAGCTTGCATAACACTGCACTCGCATTGCGCGAGATATAACAACATCACAATGGGTATCTATGCGTCACTGGCGCTGATAAGAAAGGAGTTGGGTATGCAATTACGTAAACTGGCCACAGCAATGCTGGTTATGGGAATGTCCGCAGGCGTGGTTCACGCTGAAGACGCTCCGGCAGCAGGCAGCACTCTCGACAAGATTGCCAAAAACGGCGTCATCGTGGTCGGCCACCGTGAATCTTCCGTCCCGTTCTCTTACTACGACAACACGCAAAAAGTCGTGGGCTATTCACAGGATTACTCCAACGCTATCGTTGAAGCTGTGAAGAAAAAGCTGAACAAACCTGACCTGCAGGTGAAGCTGATCCCAATCACTTCACAGAACCGTATTCCACTGCTGCAAAACGGCACCTTTGACTTCGAGTGTGGTTCCACCACTAACAACCTCGAGCGTCAAAAACAGGCGGCCTTCTCTGACACCATCTTTGTCGTGGGCACCCGTCTGCTGACCAAGAAGGGCGGCGCAATCAAAGATTTTGCGGACCTGAAAGGCAAGGCGGTCGTTGTGACCTCCGGTACCACTTCTGAAGTCCTGCTACACAAGCTGAACGACGAGAAGAAAATGGATATGCGCATCATCAGCGCGAAAGACCATGGCGACTCCTTCCGTACGCTGGAAAGCGGTCGTGCCGTCGCGTTTATGATGGATGACGCCCTGCTGGCGGGCGAACGTGCGAAGGCGAAGAAACCAGACAACTGGGATATCGTCGGTACCGCGCAGTCCAAAGAAGCCTACGGCTGTATGCTGCGTAAAGACGATCCGCAGTTCAAAAAGCTGATCGATGACACTATCGCCCAGGTGCAGACCTCCGGCGAAGCGGAAAAATGGTTCGACAAGTGGTTTAAGAACCCGATTCCACCAAAAAATCTCAATATGAACTTTGAACTGTCTGACGACATGAAAGCGCTGTTCAAATCTCCAAATGACAAGGCTCTTAACTAATTAGAAAAACAGGGGCGGGATCTCCTGCCCTCTCGATTGTCGGGAAGCATGGACAGACATATACGCTGAGTGGTCGTTCCCCACTCAGCGCGAAAAAAGAGCTTCTCACCAATCTTCGAGGGTAGCGCTGCTACCCTCTTTTTTCTGGAGTTTATTATGTCAATAGACTGGAACTGGGGCATCTTCCTGCAACAAGCCCCGTTCGGCAACACCACCTATCTTGGCTGGCTGTGGAGCGGCTTTCAGGTTACCGTGGCATTATCGATAACGGCGTGGATCATCGCGTTTCTTGTCGGTTCGCTGTTCGGTATTCTGCGAACCGTCCCTAACCGTTTTCTTTCAACAATTGGCACACTGTATGTGGAACTGTTCCGTAACGTTCCGCTCATCGTGCAGTTCTTTACCTGGTATCTGGTCATCCCGGAACTGCTGCCGGAAAATATTGGCATGTGGTTCAAGTCGGAGCTGGATCCGAACGTGCAGTTCTTTGTCTCCTCCATGATGTGTCTGGGGCTGTTTACCGCTGCGCGCGTTTGCGAGCAGGTGCGTGCCGCCATTCAGTCATTGCCACGCGGACAAAAAAATGCGGGCCTGGCGATGGGCCTGACCCTGCCACAAACCTACCGCTACGTGCTGCTGCCTAACGCCTACCGCGTTATCGTTCCACCGATGACCTCAGAGATGATGAACCTGGTGAAAAACTCGGCCATCGCCTCAACCATCGGCCTGGTGGATATGGCTGCACAGGCGGGCAAGCTGCTGGATTATTCCGCTCACGCGTGGGAATCCTTCACCGCGATCACGCTCGCGTATGTTCTGATTAACGCTTTCATCATGCTGGTGATGAACCTGGTTGAACGCAAAGTACGCCTGCCGGGCAATCTGGGAGGCAAATAATGTACGAATTTGACTGGAGTTCTATTGTTCCATCCATGCCTTACCTGCTCGATGGCCTGGTGATTACCCTAAAGATCACCGCGATCGCTATCGTCGTGGGTATCGTCTGGGGCACCCTGCTGGCCGTCATGCGCCTGTCGAGCTTTAAGCCGCTCGCCTGGTTTGCGACTGCCTACGTTAACGTCTTCCGCTCCATCCCGCTGGTGATGGTGCTGCTGTGGTTTTACCTGATTGTTCCAGGCTTCTTACAGAATGTGCTGGGACTGTCGCCGAAAACCGACATCCGCCTGATCTCTGCGATGGTGGCGTTCTCGATGTTTGAGGCCGCTTACTATTCAGAGATTATCCGTGCGGGTATCCAGAGTATCTCCCGTGGGCAGTCCAGCGCCGCGCTGGCGCTGGGAATGACGCACTGGCAGTCCATGCAGCTCATCATTCTGCCTCAGGCGTTTCGCGCCATGGTTCCGCTCCTGCTGACCCAGGGTATCGTGCTGTTCCAGGATACCTCTCTGGTTTACGTTCTGAGTCTGGCGGACTTCTTCCGTACCGCGTCGACAATAGGTGAACGCGATGGTACGCAGGTCGAGATGGTGCTCTTCGCGGGTGCGGTCTATTTTGTGATTAGTTTAAGCGCGTCGCTGTTGGTCAGCTGGCTGAAGAAAAGGACGGTATAATGATTTCCCTGAAAAATGTTTCTAAATGGTATGGGCACTTTCAGGTGCTGACCGACTGCTCCACCGAAGTCAAAAAAGGCGATGTGGTGGTGGTGTGCGGGCCGTCCGGTTCCGGTAAGTCTACGCTGATCAAAACGGTTAATGGTCTGGAGCCTGTGCAGCAGGGCGAAATTGTTGTTAACGGCACGAAAGTGAACGACAAGAAAACCAACCTGGCCCAGCTTCGCTCTCACGTCGGCATGGTGTTCCAGCATTTTGAACTGTTCCCTCATCTGTCCATTATTGAGAACCTGACGCTGGCTCAGGTCAAAGTGCTCAAGCGTGATAAAAAAGCGTCGCGCGAAAAGGGGCTCAAGCTTCTGGAGCGCGTGGGGCTTTCTGCACATGCCGATAAGTTCCCGGCACAGCTTTCCGGCGGCCAGCAGCAGCGTGTGGCGATTGCGCGCGCGCTGTGCATGGATCCGGTGGCGATGCTGTTCGATGAGCCCACGTCAGCGCTCGATCCTGAAATGATCAACGAAGTGCTGGACGTGATGGTCGAGCTGGCGCACGAAGGGATGACCATGATGGTGGTGACGCACGAAATGGGCTTCGCCCGTAAAGTGGCCAACCGCGTGATCTTCATGGACGAAGGGAAAATTGTCGAAGACTCACCGAAAGAAGAGTTCTTCGCCAACCCGAAATCCGAACGCGCGAAAGATTTCCTCGCGAAAATCCTGCACTAATCTTCTCGGTGCGCAATCTGCGGATTGCGCACTGCTTCACGCTTTAGATCTCTTTTTCTATTCGGCGTCACATCGCAGCGTTAACCTTGTCACAAAATAATGCTAAGAATGGAGAACGCTATGGCACACCCTATAATTCTCGACTGCGATCCGGGTCATGATGACGCGCTCGCGCTCGTCCTCGCGCTTGCCTCCCCTGAACTGGACGTGAAAGCGGTCACCTCGTCCGCCGGAAATCAGACGCCGGACAAAACCCTGCGCAACGTTTTACGAATGCTGACGCTGCTGAAACGCACCGATATTCCTGTCGCAGGCGGCGCCGTTAAGCCGCTGATGCGCGAGCTGATCATTGCCGACAACGTTCACGGTGAAAGTGGGCTGGATGGCCCGGCGCTGCCGGAGCCGGGCTTTGCACCGCAAAACTGCACCGCCGTGGAGCTGATGGCGAAGGTGCTGCGTGAAAGTGCAGAACCCGTCACCCTGGTGGCGACCGGCCCCCAGACTAACGTTGCGCTCCTGCTGAACAGCCATCCTGAACTTCACAGCAACATCGCCCGTATCGTCATCATGGGCGGATCAATGGGGCTGGGGAACTGGACGCCTGCGGCCGAATTCAACATCTTTGTTGATCCGGAAGCGGCGGAGATCGTCTTCCAGTCGGGCCTGCCGATTGTGATGGCGGGGCTGGACGTGACGCATCGGGCACAGATTATGGCAGACGATATTGAGCGCTTCCGCGCCGTGGGCAACCCGGTTGCGACAACCGTAGCCGAGCTGCTCGACTTCTTTATGGAGTATCACAAAGCCGAGAAATGGGGCTTTCACGGCGCGCCGCTGCATGACCCGTGCACCATCGCCTGGCTGCTGAAGCCTGAAATGTTTACCTCGGTGGACAGATGGGTTGGCGTGGAGACGCAGGGGAAATATACCCAGGGGATGACGGTGGTGGATTACTATTCGCTGACGGGAAATAAACCGAATACGACGCTGATGGTGGATATCGACCGGGAGGCGTTTGTGGATATACTGGCGGAACGGCTGGCTTACTATTGTGCGGCCTGATGCCCTCACCCCGGCCCTCTCCCACTGTACAGTCCGGGGACATGGTAGACAGGTGTTCGGGGACATGGTGAACACTTTTTAACATCCTTTACCCATGGT
>NZ_JADBRF010000025.1:0-58395 GCF_014930485.1 Enterobacter cloacae complex sp. P47BA
TGAACGGAATGACCACCAGAGCCGTATGTTCCCCCTCACCCCAGCCCTCTCCCTCAAGGGAGAGGGGGTTGTCCGAGCAAGTATTATTTTGTGGGGATTCCTCAGCCCACAGGGAGAGGGCGGAATAAGGCGAGTTACTGACTAAACGGCGACGCCGCCGGGACGCGAGCCTGCGATACCGCCAGCCCCAGTTGCCACACCGCCATCGCATAGTGGGTGCTATGGTTGTAGCGGGTGATGGTGTAGAAGTTCGGCATGCCGTACCAGTACTGGTAGCCAGTTCCCACGTCCAGACGCAGCAGGCTCACCTGGTCAACATTGCCCAGCGGCTGGGTTGGCGTTAAGCCTGCCGCCGTCAGCTGTGCAACGCTGTATTTGGTTTTAAAGCCGTTTTCCAGACCAAACGCTTCGCCGTTCGCCTGCACGGCAACCTGGCCGCCCGGCGTCCAGCCGTGCGCTTTGAAGTAGTTCGCCACGCTGCCGATGGCATCCACCGGATCCCACAGGTTAATGTGACCATCCCCGTTAAAGTCGACGGCATACTGTTTATAGGAGGACGGCATAAACTGGCCGTAACCCATCGCGCCGGCAAATGACCCTTTCAGATCGAGCGGATCGTCCTGCTCGTTGCGCGCCATAAGCAGGAAGGTTTCCAGCTCGGAAGAGAAATACTCCGCGCGGCGCGGGTAGTTAAAGGAGAGTGTCGCCAGTGCGTCGAGGATGCGGGTTTTGCCCATCACGCGCCCCCAGCGGGTCTCTACGCCGATAATCCCGACGATGATTTCCGGCGGCACGCCATAAACCTGCCACGCGCGGTTGAGCGCATCTTCATACTGGTTCCAGAACGCCACGCCGTTTTGCACGTTGTCCGGGGTAATAAACTGTTTGCGGTAGCGCAGCCATGCGCCGTTCGGCCCGCTCGGCACCTGGGCGGATGGTGCCTGCCTGTCCATCAGGCGCAGAACGTAGTCCAGACGCTTCGCCTGAGACAAAATTTCATGCAGCTGCTGGCGGTCGAAACCGTGTTTGCTCACCATTTTATCGATGAACTGCTCGGCCGCCGGGTTATTCGCGAAGTCGCCTCCCATCTGCATCATATTGTGCTGCGGCTCCAGCAGGAATCCCCCGGAAGGCGCGCCCGCCGTTTGCTGAACGGCTTCGGTCTTAGGTTTGCTGCTACAGGCAGACAGCAGGATAAGCGCAGGCAACAGCGCTGCATAACGACGCTTGAACATGAGACATCCATTTAACGGGTTCGATAAGAACCCAGTATGGTAAAGCATCCGCAACACCTCAAGGAAGCGGTACGCGCCTCCACAACGCAAATCCGCGCTTTTTTCCACCGAAAATCATTCACCTCATCAATTAACTTTCAAAATAATACATTTTTCTTTCATTGTGAGATCTAACTAACACTTTAAAACCTTTCAAAGTGATTATTATTAGCCGCAGTTATACAAAAACAAAAAAGCCCCACAGGAGAGAAGAATGATAGAGACCATCACCCACGGCGCCGAGTGGTTCATCGGGCTGTTTCAGAAAGGCGGAGAAGTGTTCACCGGCATGGTGACCGGGATCCTGCCCCTGCTGATCAGCCTGCTGGTGATCATGAACGCGCTGATCAACTTTATCGGCCAGCAGCGCATCGAACGCTTTGCCCAGCGCTGCGCCGGTAACCCGCTGTCCCGCTACCTGATATTGCCATTCATCGGCACCTTTGTTTTCTGTAACCCGATGACCTTAAGCCTCGGCCGCTTTATGCCGGAAAAGTACAAGCCGAGCTACTACGCCGCCGCCTCCTACAGCTGCCACTCGATGAACGGCCTGTTCCCGCACATCAACCCCGGAGAGCTGTTTGTCTACCTCGGGATCGCCAGCGGCCTTACCACGCTTGGCCTGCCGCTCGGCCCGCTGGCGGTGAGCTACCTGCTGGTTGGCCTGGTGACCAACTTCTTCCGCGGCTGGGTGACTGACCTCACCACCGCTATTTTCGAGAAAAAAATGGGCATCCAGCTTGAACAGAAGGTCCATCTTTCAGGAGCGACAGCATGAACCGGATCCGCATTGAGAAAGGCACGGGCGGCTGGGGCGGCCCGCTGGAGTTCGACGCCACCGAAGGCAAAAAGATCGTCTACATCACCGCGGGCACGCGCCCGGCGATTGTCGACAAGCTGCGCGAGCTGACCGGCTGGGAAGCGGTTGACGGCTTTAAAGAAGGCGAGCCGCCGGAAGCGGACATCGGCGTGGCGGTGATTGACTGCGGCGGCACGCTGCGCTGCGGCATCTATCCGAAGCGCCGCATTCCGACGGTGAATATTCATTCTACCGGGAAATCCGGCCCGCTGGCGCAGTACATCCTGGAGGACATTTATGTCTCGGGCGTGAAGGAGGACAACATCACTCTGGTGAATGGCACTGCCGCGCCGCAAAAAGCAGCCCCGCGCGAGTACGACACCAGCAAGAAGATCACCGAGCAGAGCGACGGCCTGCTGGCAAAGGTCGGGATGGGGATGGGCTCCGCCGTGGCGGTGCTGTTCCAGTCCGGGCGCGACACTATCGATACGGTGCTGAAAACGATTCTGCCGTTTATGGCGTTCGTCTCGGCGCTGATCGGCATCATCATGGCGTCCGGCCTGGGCGACTGGATTGCCCACGGCCTCGCCCCGCTCGCCAGCCACCCGCTCGGGCTGGTGACGCTGGCGCTGATCTGCTCCTTCCCGCTGCTGTCGCCGTTCCTCGGCCCGGGCGCGGTGATTGCCCAGGTCATCGGCGTGCTGATTGGCGTGCAGATTGGACTGGGGAACATTCCTCCGCACCTCGCCCTGCCCGCCCTGTTTGCCATTAACGCCCAGGCGGCGTGCGACTTCATCCCCGTGGGTCTGTCGCTGGCCGAAGCGCGCCAGGACACCGTGCGCGTGGGCGTGCCGTCCGTGCTGGTGAGCCGCTTCCTGACGGGCGCGCCGACGGTGCTGATTGCCTGGTTTGTCTCCGGCTTTATCTATCAATAAGAGGTTCCTGCAATGAACGTCATTTACCAGACCACCATTACCCGCATCGGCCAGAGCGCTGCGGACGCGCTGAGCGACCAGATGCTGATCACCTTCCGCGAAGGCGCTCCGGCGGATATCGAAGAGTTTTGCTTTATCCACTGCCACGGCGAACTGAACGGCGAGCTGAAGGCCGGAAGCCAACTGGAGCTGGGCGAGGCGCGCTATGCCGTCACCGCCGTCGGCGACGTGGCCGAACAAAACCTGCGCGAGCTCGGCCACATCACCCTGCGCTTCGACGGCCAGCCGCAGGCGGAATACCCCGGTACGGTTCACGTGGATGGCCCGGTTCCGCAGTCTGTCACCCCAGGCTGCACGTTAAAATTTGTTGCGTAATTAAGGAGAGTCACATGAGTCAGGTTGCCGTTGTCATTGGTGGGGGACAAACCTTAGGCGAGTTCCTCTGCCGTGGGCTTGCCGCAGAAGGTTACCGCGTGGCGGTAGTGGACATTCAGAGTGAAAAAGCCGCCCGCGTGGCGGACACCATTAACACCGAGTTTGGCGAAGGGATGGCGTACGGGTTTGGTGCGGACGCCACCAGCGAGCAGAGCGTGATGGCGCTGGCCCGCGGCGTGGACGAGATTTTTGGGCGCACCGATCTGCTGGTCTACAGCGCGGGGATTGCGAAAGCGGCGTTTATCAGCGATTTCGAACTGGGGGATTTTGACCGTTCGCTGCAGGTGAATCTGGTGGGCTATTTCCTCTGTGCCCGCGAGTTTTCCCGTCTGATGATCCGCGACGGCATTCAGGGGCGCATCATTCAGATCAACTCAAAATCCGGGAAAGTGGGCAGCAAGCACAACTCTGGGTACAGCGCGGCGAAGTTTGGCGGCGTGGGGCTGACGCAGTCCCTGGCGTTGGATCTGGCCGAATACGGGATTACCGTGCACTCGCTGATGCTGGGCAACCTGCTGAAATCGCCGATGTTCCAGTCCCTGCTGCCGCAGTACGCCACCAAGCTCGGCATCAAGGCTGAGGAAGTGGAGCAGTACTACATCGATAAAGTGCCGCTGAAGCGCGGGTGTGACTATCAGGACGTGCTGAACATGCTGCTGTTTTACGCCAGTCCGAAAGCGTCGTACTGCACCGGGCAGTCGATTAACGTGACCGGTGGGCAGGTGATGTTCTGATCGAGCGGCCTGATGCCCTCACCCTAACCCTCTCCCACCGGGAGAGGGAACAAAACAAGGAGTCGATATGGTAACCGCACTCATCACCGTCGCTGCCCTCGCCTGGCTGTGCCAGATGGCGTTTGGCGGCTGGCAGATCCACCAGTTTAACCGCGCGTTTGATGCGCTGTGTCAGAAGGGCCGCGTCGGCGTCGGGCGTTCCGGCGGACGCTTTAAACCGCGCGTGGTCGTCGCCGTAGCGCTGGACAAGCACGACCGGGTGTGCGATTCCCTCCTCATGCGTGGCATGACGGTATTTGCCCGTCCGGCCAAAATCCAGGCAATCAACGGCCTCTTGTTACAGGAATTGCAGCCTGATGTGATCTTTCCCCATGATTCACTCTGTCAGAATGCACTATCATTAGCGCTCAATCTGAAACATGGATAATTTCGTTGTGAAAGTTATAGACTTGCGAAATTATCATTTCGCAACCTAAGGAACGAAGCGCCTATGAAACCACGTCAGCGGCAGGCGGCCATTCTCGAGCATCTGCAAAAGCAGGGAAAATGCTCGGTAGAGGATCTGGCCCACTACTTTGACACCACCGGCACGACAATACGCAAGGACCTGGTATTGCTCGAAAACTCTGGCGCCGTTATTCGCACCTACGGCGGCGTGGTGCTCAACAAGGACGAAGCGGACCCGCCAATCGATCACAAAACGCTGATCAATACCCACCAGAAAGCGCTGATTGCCGAAGCCGCCGTGAAATTTATCCAGGACGGCGATTCCATCATCCTCGACGCAGGCAGTACCGTCCTGCAGATGATCCCCCTGCTCAGCCGCTTTAACAACATTACGGTGATGACCAACAGCCTGCATATCGTCAACGCGCTGTCGGAGTTCGACAGCGAGCAGACCATCCTGATGCCCGGCGGCACCTTCCGCAAAAAATCGGCGTCCTTTCACGGCCAGCTGGCGGAGAACGCTTTCGACCACTTCAGCTTCGATAAACTGTTTATGGGCACCGACGGCATCGACCTGAACGCAGGCGTCACGACGTTTAACGAGGTGTTCAGCGTCAGTAAAGCCATGTGCAACGCCGCGCGGGAAGTGATTTTAATGGCCGACTCGTCGAAGTTTGGCCGCAAAAGCCCCAATATTGTCTGTAGCCTCGAAAGCGTTGATAAGCTGATTACCGACGCGGGTATCGATCCGGCGTTCAAAAAAGCGCTGGAAGAGAAAGGGATCGACGTGATCGTAACCGGAGAAAGAGATGAGTGATTTTCTGTTAGAAACGGGCCGCCAGACGCTGATGCTGGAGCTGCAGGAAGCCAGCCGCCTGCCGGAACGTCTGGGCGAGGATTTTGTCCGCGCCGCCAACACCATTATCCACTGCGAAGGCAAAGTGATTGTGGCGGGCATCGGTAAATCTGGCCATATCGGCAAGAAGATTGCCGCGACGCTCGCCAGCACCGGTACCCCGGCGTTCTTCGTGCATCCGGCAGAGGCGCTGCATGGCGATCTCGGGATGATCGAAAGCCGCGACGTGATGCTGTTTATCTCCTACTCCGGTTCGGCCAAAGAGCTGGATCTGATTATTCCGCGCCTGCAGGAAAAATCTGTCGCCCTGCTGGCGATGACCGGGAAACCCCGCTCGCCGCTGGCGCTGGCCGCCAAAGCGACGCTGGATATTTCCGTTGAGCGTGAAGCCTGTCCGATGCACCTCGCTCCGACCTCCAGCACCGTTAACACCCTGATGATGGGCGACGCGCTGGCAATGGCGGTGATGCAGGCGCGCGGCTTTAACGAAGAAGATTTCGCCCGTTCGCATCCGGCGGGTGCACTCGGGGCACGCCTGCTCAACAAGGTTCACCACCTGATGCGCACCGACGATGCGATTCCGCAGGTCAAACTCGATACCAGCGTCATGGACGCGATGCTGGAGCTGAGCCGCACCGGTCTGGGGCTGGTTGCGGTGTGCGATGACAACGGGAGCGTGAAGGGCGTGTTCACCGACGGCGACCTGCGCCGCTGGCTGGTGGGCGGCGGCAGGCTGGAAACAAACGTGTCTGACGCCATGACCAAAGGCGGGCTGACGCTCAACGCCGACAGCCGCGCCATTGAAGCCAAAGAGGTGCTGATGAAGCGCAAAATCACCGCCGCACCGGTGGTGGACGAGCATGGCAGGCTGTGCGGCGCTATCAACCTGCAGGACTTCTACCAGGCCGGGATTATTTAACCCTTCAGCCCAAGACGCTTCGCCAGCCGGTGCAGGTTGGCGACGTCCATCTCCAGCGCCCGCGCGCACGCCGCCCAGCTGCGGTTATTCTGCTCCAGCGCGCGGGTAATCATCTGACGCTGAAACTCTTCCGTCGCTTCGCGCAGGTTTTCGATTGCGCTCTCAGGCACAGCAGGCTTCACGGTCGGGGCATTTTCCTCATGCAGCGCAAAATGGCGCGCATGAATCACCACTTCATCCCCCGAGCGCGTCGCCCTCGCCAGCACCACCGCGCGGTGAATCGCATGCTCCAGCTCGCGCACGTTGCCCGGCCAGCCGTAGCTGAGCAGATGCGCTCTCGCCCCCGGGCTAAGCACCACGCGGGACAGCCCCATTTTGAGACGGCACTGTTCGCAGAAATAACCCGCCAGCAGCACCACGTCGTCTCCGCGCTCGCGCAGCGGCGGCACGGACAGCGGGAACACGCTCAGGCGATGGAACAGGTCGGCGCGGAACTGCCCGGCCAGCACCGCTTCGCGCAGATCCCGGTTGGTCGCAGCAAGGACCCGCACGTCCACCCGCAGGCTGCGGTCATCCCCCACGCGCTGGATGTCGCCGTACTGCAATACGCGCAGCAGCTTGGCCTGAAGTGAAAGGGAAAGCTCGCCAATCTCATCAAGAAACAGCGTGCCGTTATCGGCCATTTCAAACTTGCCGCTGCGGTTGCTGATGGCCCCGGTAAACGCCCCTTTGACGTGACCGAACAGCTCGCTCTCCGCCACGCTTTCCGGCAGCGCGGCGCAGTTGAGGTACACCAGCGGGTTGACCGCGCGCGGCGAAGCTTCATGGATGGACTTCGCCACCAGCTCCTTACCGGTACCGGTCTCTCCGAAGATCAGCACGTTCAGATCGGACGCGGCGACAATCTCAATCTCTTTTTTGAGCTGCGCCATGCCGGGCGAAAGGCCGATCATCTCCGTATGCGCCACCTGCTCAAACGCCGCCGGGCTGCCGGGAAGAATATTCTGGCTCTCCAGCTGCTCTATCAGCAGCGCATTATTCAGCGCCCCGGCGGCCAGCGCGGCAATCAGCCGTAGCTCTTCGTCGCTGAAGGTATCGAACTGATCCGGCGACATCCCGTCGAGGGTTAATGCGCCAATCAGATTCTGCCCGGCGAACAGCGGCAGGCCAATACAGGCGTGCACCTTCAGGCTCTCCTGCCCCGGAATCAGACCGTCGTACGGATCGGGCAGATCGCTGTCTGCCGGGAAACGCACCACGTCGCCCGCGCGGGCGATGGTTTCCAGACGCGGGTGGCCCTCCAGCGTAAAGCGCCGCCCGAGTACGTCCTTCGCCAGGCCGTCGATAGCCAGCGGAATAAACTGCCGCCCTTCGTAACGCAGCAGCGCCGATGCATCGCAATCCAGCACGTGGCGCAGCGTGGAGATCAGGCGCTGAAAGCGGTCCTGATGGCCGATACCGGTTTGCAGCTCAATGGCGATCTTCGCCAGCACGTCTACGGAAAAGCTCATTTTGACCTCGCTGTCATTTTGACAACCCATGTTGTCATATTGACACTGTTATTGATAGTCATAATGACTACCCATTACGGATCGTGAAAAAATTAATTAAGCAAAATCAATATATTAAAAGTTGGCACGCAACTTGATATAAGCAAACCATCTTATTTGAAAATGCTATATTACGTAGAGGTTGCTATGTCTATTCTGGTTAAAAATAACATTCATTGGGTGGGTCAACGTGACTGGGAAGTGCGCGATTTCCACGGGACGGAATACAAAACGCTGCGCGGCAGCAGCTACAACAGCTATCTCATCCGCGAAGGTAAAAACGTCCTGATCGATACCGTCGATCACAAATTCAGCCGTGAGTTCGTGCAGAACCTGCGCGGTGAAATCGACCTGAATGACATCGACTACATCATCATCAACCATGCGGAAGAGGACCACGCCGGGGCGCTGACCGAGCTGATGTCCCACATTCCGGATACCCCAATCTACTGCACCACCAACGCCATTGATTCAATTAACGGCCACCACCACCATCCGGAGTGGAACTTCCACACCGTAAAAACCGGCGACACGCTGGATATCGGCAACGGCAAGCAGCTGATCTTCGTCGAAACCCCGATGCTGCACTGGCCGGACAGCATGATGACCTACATGACCGGCGACGCGGTGCTGTTCAGCAACGACGCCTTCGGCCAGCACTACTGCGACGAACGCCTGTTTAATGATGAAGTGGATCAGACCGAGCTGTTCGAACAGTGTCAGCGCTACTACGCCAATATCCTGACTCCGTTCAGCCGCCTGGTGACGCCTAAAATTACCGAGATCCTCGGCTTCAACCTGCCGGTAGATATGATTGCCACCTCCCACGGCGTGGTGTGGCGTGAAAACCCCACCCAGATCGTCGAGCTGTACCTGAAATGGGCCGCGGATTACCAGGAAGACCGCATCACTATCTTCTACGACACCATGTCCAACAACACCCGCATGATGGCGGACGCGATTGCCCAGGGGATCAATGAAGTTGACCCGAACGTGGCGGTGAAAATCTTCAACGTGGCGCGCAGCGATAAGAATGAGGTATTGACCAACGTGTTCCGCTCTAAGGGCGTGCTGGTGGGTACCTCCACCATGAATAACGTGATGATGCCGAAGATTGCCGGCCTGGTGGAAGAGATGACCGGCCTGCGCTTTCGTAACAAACGCGCCAGCGCCTTTGGCTCTCACGGCTGGAGCGGCGGCGCGGTAGACCGTCTTTCCACCCGTTTACAGGATGCGGGTTTTGAGATGTCCATGAGCCTGAAGGCGAAATGGCGTCCGGATATCGACGCGCTGGAAATCTGCCGCCAGCATGGCCGCGACATCGCCCGTCAGTGGGCGCTCGCCCCGCTTCCTGAAGTCACCGCAAAACCTGCGGAACAGCCACAAACCTGTTCTGCGGCAGCCAACGCCGATCTCGGTCCGCGCATGCAGTGCAGCGTCTGCCAGTGGATCTACGATCCTGAGCTTGGCGAACCGCTGCAGGATGTTGCCCCGGGCACGCCGTGGAGCGAGGTGCCGGACAGCTTCCTCTGCCCGGAATGCTCCCTCGGCAAAGACGTCTTTGATGAACTGGCAACGGAGGCAAAATGAGCAACGGCATCGTTATCATCGGCTCGGGCTTTGCTGCCCGCCAGCTGGTGAAAAATATCCGCAAACAGGATGCAAACGTGCCGTTGACGCTGATCGCCGCCGACAGCATGGACGAGTACAACAAGCCTGATTTAAGCCACGTCATTAGCCAGAATCAGCGCGCCGATGACCTCACCCGCCAGACGGCGGGGGAGTTCGCGGAGCAGTTCAACCTGCGTCTGTTTCCGTACACCTGGGTCACCGATATCGATGCCGACGCCCACGTGGTAAAAGCGAAAGCGAAAACCTGGCAGTACGACAGGCTGGTGCTGGCGACCGGGGCATCTGCGTTTGTGCCGCCGGTTGAAGGCCGCGAGCTGATGATTACCCTCAACAGCCAGCAGGAGTATCAGGCCAGCGAAACCCGGCTACGCGATGCCGCCAGAGTGATGATCGTCGGCGGCGGGCTGATCGGCACCGAGCTGGCGATGGACTTCTGTCGGGCGGGAAAATCCGTGACCCTGGTTGACCACGCGGCCAGCATTCTGTCGGCGCTGATGCCCGCAGAAGTAAGCAGTCGCTTACAGCATCGTCTCACCGATATGGGCGTGCATCTGATGTTGAAATCGCAGCTACAAAGCCTGAGCAAAACCGAAGGCGGTATCCGTGCCACGCTCGACCGAAGCCGCAGCGTAGAAGTGGATGCGGTGGTTGCCGCGACGGGCCTGCGCCCGGAAACCGCGCTGGCGCATCGCGCAGGGGCTGAAATAAACCGCGGCGTGAAGGTAAATAGCTACCTGCAAACCACGCGGCCGGATATTTATGCCCTGGGCGACTGCGCGGAAATTAACGGCCAGGTGCTGCCCTTCCTGCAGCCGATACAATTAAGCGCCATGTATCTGGCAAAAAACCTGCTCGGCGGCAGCGCGCCGCTGAAATTACCCGCCATGCTGGTAAAGGTCAAAACGCCGGAATTGCCGCTGCATCTTGCAGGTGAAACGCAGCGTCAGGATCTGAACTGGCAAATTACCCTCGAACCGCAGGGAATGATCGCGCGCGGTGTGGATGTCGACGGTCAGGTACACGCCTTCGTGGTCAGCGAGGATCGGATGAAGGAGGCTTTCGCTCTGCTGAAATCGCTGCCCGCTTAACCCGGAGTCTTCTGCCACGCTGACTTAACCTTTGGATTTTATTGTCCGCAGCCCCGATGTCCCGGGGCTTTTTTTTGCGCAATCTATTAGCAAGATAAATACAAATAAGGTAAATCATCGCCATAATCCATTAAATGATAATTTATATGAACATTCTAAATCTAAAATTAAGATAAACAAAAAGATACGAATTTCATTTCCACACCCAAAATCAATGCTTACTCGCTTATTTTGAACATCATCATGGCGATTTTTATTAATAAACTCAATTTATTTAGCGACAACTCAGGAATGTACGACCAGCGCGTCGTAGCCGCGCCAGCGGTAGTTGACCATGGAGATCAGCCAGCAGGCGACAAACAACCCGACCACCACAAACCCGGCGTTGCCCAGGTTGTCGTTCACCGCGCCGATCAGATCCCAGACGCTGCCGCTGAGGGCGAATTTGTCCATCAGCAGACCCAGCGCTTCCAGCCCGCCGATAAACAGCGCCACCACCACGGAGGTGCCGGTGATGGTCATGTTGTAGTAGAGCTTGCGCTGTGGTTTGTTAAACGCCCAGCCGTAGGCACCGACCATCAGCAGGTTGTCGAGCGTATCCACCAGCGCCATGCCGCTGGCGAAGAGCGCCGGGAAGATCATGATTGACCACACCGACATCCCGCTGGAAGCGCTGGCAGCAGAGATCCCGAGCACGCCGATTTCCGTCGCAGTATCAAACCCGAGGCCAAACAGGAAGCCTACCAGATACATCTGCCAGCTTTTATTGACGAGGCGGAAGGTTTTACCGAACAGCCAGTTCATAACGCCCCCCTGGGCAGGCAGCGTGACGTCACCCTGCACCGTCTGGCCCTTTTTCAGCGCCTGGAAACTGCGCCAGACGCCGCGCAGGATCACCATATTCACCAGCGCCATCGCCAGCAGGAAAGTGGCGGATACCGCAGTGCCAATCAGGCTGCCGGTTTCGTGGAACCATTCCATGTTTTTCTGAAACGCCGTGGCGGTGGCGGCGATGGCAATGGAGGCCAGCACCACGATGGTGGAGTGCCCCAGCGAGAACCACGCCCCCACCCCGCACGGGCGTTTGCCCTGCTGCATCATCTTACGCGTCACGGTATCAATGGCCGCGATGTGGTCGGCATCCACGGCATGGCGCAGCCCGTAGCACCACGCCAGCAGGCTGGCGGCCATCAGCGCCGTGCTGCCGCTAAAAGAGTGCCATGCCCATCCCCAGGCCAGCAGGTTTGCCATTACCAGAGCCAGCAGCAGAAGCGCGGCGCGAGGTTCGTTGCGTAACAGTCGTAACATTTTAAATCCTTTTTGAACATGACCGGGCAGCGGCAATCACCGCCTGCCCGAAGGAGATCGCTCCGTCACCTGCAGGCAGGTGCGAAGGAAAAAGAAGCGTAAAGTCAGAAAGATAATGACGCAGGCGCGCGCGCAGCAGACGGTTGTGCAACACGCCGCCGCTGAGACAGATTGTCGACAGCGATAAGCGTCGGGCATGGAGCGCGGCGAGTTCTGCCAGCCCTTTTGCCAGCGCGTCGTGAAACGCCCACGCGCGCTCGCACGGCTCAGCCTGCCAGGCCAGCCACTGCTGCCAGAAAAGCGCGAGGTTACCCGCATCCAGCGTCACCGGATGGTCGACGCCCGCGCACTGCGATGCCAGCGCTTCCAGCCTGCACGCTGCCTCGCCTTCGTAGCGCTGCGCGTCGATGCCCAGCGCGCAGGCGACCGCGTCAAACAAACGACCGCAGGACGACGCCTGCGGCGCGTTGATACCACGCTGGATCGCCGTTGCCAGCAGCGGCCAGCTGTGGCGCTGAACCGCTCGCGTTTCCGGGTAGCGTTGCCAGTCCGGGACAAACGCCAGGCAGTGGGCGAGCAGATTACGCCACGGCTGTTTTGCCGCCAGATCGCCGCCCGGCAGCGCCACGGCAGGCAGGCCGCCGAGCCGTTCGCAGTCGAGATAGTTCACCCGCAGGCACTCTCCGCCCCACAGCGCGCCGTTCTCGCCCATGCCGATCCCGTCCAGCGTCAGAGCGATAGCGTCTCCGCCGTCGAGCGGCCAGCCGTTCTCCGCCAGGCACGCCGCCGCGTGAGCGTGATGATGTAGCACGGTTTCGACGGGCAGCGCCTGCTCCTGCGCCCACCGGCGCGCGCGATACCCCGGATGGGCATCGCACACCAGCTTATCAGGCTGGAAAGCGTAGATGTCCTGCATCGTCGAGAGTGCGCTGCGCCACTGCGCCTCTACGCCCTCATCGCTCAGATCGCCAAAGTGCTGGCTCAGCACCGCCTGGTTGCCGCGCACCAGGCAGAAGGTGTTTTTCATCTCTGCACCGGTGCACAGCATGGCGGGGATATTCTCAAAACCCGCGGGCAACGTGACGGCATCGGGCACAAAACCCCGGGCACGACGCAGGATAGCGCCATCCCGATCCATCACCGAATCATCCATGCGCTGCAGGATGTCGCGGTTGTGCAGCAGGAAGCCGTCCGCGATGCCGCCGAGCTCCTCCAGCGCCTGCGCGTTGGTGACGGCAGGCGGCCTGCCGCAGAGGTTGCCGGAGGTCATCACCAGCGGGCGCCGGCAGTCCATCAGCAAAAGATGCTGGAGCGGGTTCGCGGGCAGCATCACGCCTACGCAGTCGAGCCCTGGGGCAATTTCCTCGGGAAACGCGGGAAGCGAAGCTTTCGGCGTCAGCACGATCGGTGCCGCGGGCGAGCGTAACAGCGTCTGTATCGTCTCCGGCAGATCGTCCGCATCCGGTAGCATCACCGCCAGCGGCTTCGTCGGGCGCTGCTTGCGCATTCGCAGTTTCTGTATCGCCTGCGGATCCAGCGCGTCGCAAACGAGGTGGAAACCGCCCAGCCCTTTCACCGCGACAATGCCGCCGCCTTTCAGCATCGCCACCGCCGCGCGTAAAGCCGACTCGCGTATGGCAACAGCATCTCCGGCTCGCCATTCCAGCTGCGGCCCGCAGTCCGGGCAGGCCACCGGCTGGGCGTGGAAGCGGCGGTCGGCCGGGTTGCGGTACTCGGTTTCGCACGGCGCGCAGAGCGGGAATGCGGCCATCGACGTGGCCGGACGGTCGTACGGCATGGCGCGGATAATGGTAAACCGCGGCCCGCAGTGGGTGCAGTTGATAAACGGGTAACGATAGCGGCGCTCGCGGGGATCGCGCATTTCAGCCAGACACGCCGGGCAGGTGGCGGCATCCGGCACGATTTGCGTATCCATCGCCCCGCGATCGCTGTGGCGGATGGTAAAGTCCTCAGGCATGTCCGCCCAGGTGAACGGCTGCGTTTCAACGCGATCGATGCGTGCCAGCGGTGGGCAGTCCTGATGCAGCCTCGCGGTAAAGTCCCCCCCATTACCCGCGAGACGCACCAGGACACCCTCTCCGTCGTTGCAGACATCGCCCACAAGCTTCAGCCGGTGCGCCAGCTGCCAGACGAAGGGCCGAAACCCTACGCCCTGCACTTTGCCGCGCACCCGAAGCAGTACGCCGTTAACGCTCATCGCAGCTTAAAACAGCAGCGATGACGAGGTGTCGAACGCCGCGCGACGGCGTTTTTCTGCGCTCATCTGCTCAAGCTTGTCACGATCCACGCAGACCAGCGCGTGCGTCGGGCAGGCCTCCATACAGGCCGGGCCGGCTTCGCGGTGATAGCAAAGATCGCATTTATTGGCTTCGGCTTTCTCCGCCCGCACGCTCAGCCCCATGCCGCTGTTGCGCACCACCGGGCGGACAACCACCTCCATCGCGCCATACGGACAGGCCACCACGCAGGTTTTGCAGCCAATGCAGCGCTCCTGCATCACGTGCACAAAGCCCTTCTCGCGCTTAATCGCCCCGTTCGGGCAGACGTTCGCGCACGGCGCATCTTCGCACTGGCGACAGATGGCGGCGGTGGAAATATTCACACCTTTAATGACGTGAATGCGCGGCAGGAAGGTATCGGGAGTGAGAGAGGCGCAATCCTGCTCCGCCTGGTGGGAAACCACGCACGCCACTTCACAGGTACGGCAACCAATGCACTTGCTGGCATCGGCCATAATAAAACGGTTCATCTGCTTCTCCGGCATAACTGTTATGCGCGAAGCTATTCATAAACCGTGCCAATATTTAACACACTGATTTTTAAGAATAATAAAAACGCAGCGTTTCTGTCATCGTCATTAGTGACGATGACAGATGTCGACGTCAGCGGTGCGGACCATCGGTAACGGAGTCGCGCAGGACAAGCTCGCCAGAAAAGGTTTGCTGATATTTGAACTCTCCGCCGTCGAGCATGAAAATCAGGCGACTGACGATCTCCTGGATCATCGCCGTCACCGGAATACGCACGCTGGAGAGCGACGGCACGATGTAGGGCGCAATCGCCACGTCGTCAAAGCCGATAACGGACACCGCGTCCGGGGTGGCGACCCCGCTGTCGTGCAGCTGCTTGATGGCGCCGATCGCCATATCGTCGTTGCTCGCCACCAGCGCGGTAAACGGTTCGCCGCGGGAGAGGAGTTGAGTGACCGCCGCCGCGCCGCTGGCCGGGTTCCACTTCCCTTCGGCGATAAGCGCGTCACGCGCAGCAATACCGTGCTGCGCCAGCGCATCCCTGTAACCGGAAAGACGTTCAACCCCGGTGGGGGAATCCAGCGAACCGGTGATAAAGGCAATCTCCCGGTGGCCTTTCGCGATCAGCTGCGAAACCGCGTCCTGACACGACGCTTTATGATCGGACCAGACGCTGTGGCTGCTGTTTTTCCGCAGGCGGCGGTTAAGCACCATAATCGGCTGCTCGCATTTCTCGACGAGCTCGTCCAGCTCTTCCACGCTCAGAAAACGCGGGTAGATAATTACCGCATCGCAGCGCATATCCAGCAGATACTGGATCGCCTCGCGCTCTTCTTCGGCGCTGTGCTTGCCGTCGGCGAGGATCAGCTGCCGCCCTTTTTCTTCCGTCATCCGCGCGGCGTTAAACAGCAGCTCGCTAAAGTAGACGCCGTGATACAGGGTGTTGGTCACTACCAGCCCAAGCGTCTGGGTGCGTTTGGTCGCCAGGTTTCGCGCCAGCAAGTTCGGGCGATAGCCGCTCTCTTCAATGGCCTGAAAAACCCGGTCTTTGGTCTCCTGGCTAACGTAGCCGTTGCCCGACAACACCCGGGAGACCGTCGCTTTCGATACGCCTGCCCGCTTCGCCACTTCCAGCATCGTGGTCATATTGTTCTTCCATCCGAAACTCATGCGGGCAGTGTACTGCACCGCGAAAAAATTGTCGCAGCGACGACGTCACGCTTTCAACACCCCACTGCGATCTTCATCACGAAAAGAAAAAATGTCCAAAAAGCGGTCTTGTTTCAACAAAAGAAACTCATGATGATTATGTGGAACCGGTTTCCTACATTTCACACAACGATAACAGGAACAGATCCGATGGCCAAAAACTACGCTGCGCTGGCAAACGACGTTATCAGCGCGCTGGGCGGCAAAGAGAACATCGTCGCCGTCACCCACTGCATGACGCGCCTGCGTTTCGTTCTGAAAGACGAAAATCTTACCGACGTTGCGCGCCTGAAAAGCATCAGCGGCGTGCTTGGCGTGGTGCGTAACGACAACCAGTGCCAGGTGATTATTGGCAACACGGTTTCACAGGCGTACCGCGAAGTAGTGAGCCTGCTGCCCGTTGACCTGCAGCCCGTGGTACCGGAAGGCCCGCAGAAGCTGACGTTACGCCGCATTGGTGCCGGGATCCTCGACGCGCTGATCGGCACCATGTCGCCGCTGATCCCGGCGATCATCGGCGGTTCGATGGTCAAGCTGCTGGCGATGATCCTCGAAATGACTGGCGTGCTGGAAAAAGGCGCGCCGACGCTCACCATTTTGACGGTCATTGGCGACGGGGCGTTCTTCTTCCTGCCGCTGATGGTAGCGGCCTCGGCGGCGGTGAAGTTTAAAACCAACATGTCGCTGGCGATTGCCATCGCGGGCGTGCTGGTGCACCCGAGCTTTATCGAACTGATGGCGAAAGCGGCACAGGGCGAGCACGTTGAGTTCGCCTTTATCCCGGTGACGGCGGTGAAATACACCTACACCGTCATCCCGGCGCTGGTGATGACCTGGTGCCTGTCGTACATCGAACGCTGGGTGGATCGCATCACCCCGGCGGTGACGAAAAACTTCCTCAAGCCGATGCTGATCGTGCTGATTGCCGCCCCGCTCGCCATCGTGCTGATTGGCCCGCTGGGGATCTGGATCGGTAGCGCCATCTCCGCGCTGGTTTACACCATTCACGGCTACCTGGGCTGGCTCTCCGTCGCCATCATGGGCGCACTGTGGCCACTGCTGGTGATGACCGGGATGCACCGCGTGTTTACGCCGACCATCATTCAGACCATTGCCGAAACGGGCAAAGAAGGAATGGTGATGCCGTCAGAAATCGGCGCCAACCTGTCGCTCGGCGGCTCGTCGCTGGCGGTGGCATGGAAAACGAAAAACCCGGAACTGCGCCAGACGGCGCTGGCCGCGGCGGCCTCCGCCATCATGGCGGGGATCTCTGAACCGGCCCTGTACGGCGTAGCGGTACGCCTGAAGCGTCCGCTGATTGCGAGCCTGATCAGCGGCTTTATCTGCGGCGCGGTGGCGGGTATGGCAGGCCTTGCCAGCCACTCAATGGCGGCGCCGGGGCTGTTTACCAGCGTGCAGTTCTTCGACCCGGCCAACCCGATGACCATCGTCTGGGTGTTTGGCGTAATGGGGCTGGCCGTGGTGCTGTCATTTGTTCTGACCCTGCTGTTAGGGTTTGAGGATATCCCGGTCGAAGACGAGGCTGAAAAAGCGCGCGCCCTGCAGACCGCACCGGTGCAGAACAACGCAGCAAAAGCATAAATTGAAAGCGAGGTAAGAATGTCTGTTTTTCCACAAGGATTTTTATGGGGCGGCGCGCTTGCCGCCAACCAGAGTGAAGGTGCTTACCGTGAAGGCGGCAAAGGACTGACGACGGTCGATATGATCCCCCACGGCGCGAACCGCCTGGCGGTGAAGCTGGGTAAGGAAAAGCGTTTTTCGCTGCGTGAGGACGAGTTCTACCCGAGCCACGAGGCGATTGATTTTTACCATCGCTATAAAGAAGACATCGCTCTGATGGCGGAGATGGGCTTTACGGTGTTCCGCACCTCGATTGCCTGGAGCCGCCTCTACCCGAACGGCGACGAGCCGCTGCCGAATAAAGAGGGCATCGCCTTCTACCGCGCGGTGTTCGAGGAGTGTAAAAAGTACAACATTGAGCCGCTGGTAACGCTTTGCCACTTCGACGTGCCGATGCACCTGGTGACGGAGTACGGCTCCTGGCGCAACCGTAAGATGGTCGATTTCTTCGCCCGCTACGCCCGCACCTGCTTCGAGGAATTTAACGGGCTGGTGAAATACTGGCTGACCTTCAACGAAATCAACATCATGCTTCACAGCCCGTTTTCCGGCGCGGGGCTGGTGTTTGAGGAAGGTGAAAACGAAGATCAGGTGAAATACCAGGCCGCACACCACGAACTGGTGGCGAGCGCGCTGGCGACCAAAATTGCTCACGAGGTGAACCCGGAAAACCAGGTCGGCTGCATGCTGGCGGGCGGTAACTTCTACCCGTACTCCTGCAAACCGGAAGACGTGTGGATGGCGCTGGAGAAAGACCGCGAGAACCTGTTCTTTATCGACGTGCAGGCGCGCGGCAGCTATCCGGCCTACTCCGCCCGCGTGTTCCGCGAGAAAGGCGTCGTGATTGTGAAAGACCCAGGCGATGACGAACTGCTGAAAAATACCGTCGACTTTGTCTCGTTCAGCTATTACGCCTCGCGCTGCGCGTCGGCGGACATGAACGCGGGCAACACCAGCGCGGCAAACATCGTGAAGTCCCTGCGTAACCCGCATATTCAGGTAAGCGAGTGGGGCTGGGGCATCGATCCGCTCGGCCTGCGTATCACCATGAACATGATGTACGACCGCTACCAGAAGCCGCTGTTCCTGGTGGAAAACGGCCTGGGAGCGAAGGACGTCATTGATGAAAACGGCGAGATTAACGACGACTACCGCATCAGCTACCTGCGCGAGCATATCCGCGCAATGGGCGATGCGATTGAGGACGGCGTGCCGCTGATGGGCTACACCACCTGGGGCTGCATCGACCTGGTGTCGGCTTCAACGGGCGAGATGAGTAAGCGCTACGGGTTTGTGTACGTTGACCGCGATGATGCCGGCAACGGGACGCTGGAGAGAAAGCGCAAGAAGTCGTTCTGGTGGTATAAGAAGGTGATTGCGAGTAACGGGGCGGATCTGGCGTAGCCAGTTGCCCGGTGGCACTACGCTTACCGACCCTACGGTTTTGTAGGCCGGGTAAGGCGTAGCCGCCACCCGGCACTGCTCAGAGCGGAGAAAACCCTCCATCCCCAACCCACTCCGCCAGCCGCGAATACACCTCTTCCACCGCCGCCTTCACCGGCGGCGTCATCGGGTAATAAAAGCCGACAATGTCCGGCTGAATTCCTAAAAACAGCACCTCGCCCACGTCGTCTTTAATCTGATCGACCAGGTAGTTCAGCGGCATATTGTGGGTGGTCATCATAAACATCTCGGCGATGTCGTCCGGATCAATCAGGCGGATTTCGCCCGGGTTCAGCCCCATATCGGTGGCATCGACGATTAGCAGCCTTTCCGGGTGCAGCTCGCGAATGGCGACCACATCGTTTTCCGGCGCGCTGCCGCCGTCAATCACCACCCAGTCGCCCTGCGGTTTTGCGGCGCACATCTCCGCCAGCAGCGGGCCCGCGCCGTCGTCGCCCATCATGCTGTTGCCGACACACAGTAAAACGTCAGTCACGTAATCTCCTCACCATCAGGTAGATGGCGCTCTCCTGATGAATATCGTGCAGCATGCCGAGCAGCGTTTTGCTCCAAGCCTGCTGCGCCGGGGTTTGCCTGCCGAGCGCCGCGTCAAAGGCGTTAGCGAGCATCGTGATATGGTTGGCGTCGATGACGATCTCGCCATACTTCGGCACGCCCTCCATCTTGCGCCGCGCGGTGCTGCCCTCCTCCAGCGTGGCGATCCACGTCAGGTATTCCGTCCACGGGCAGGTTAGCGCCGCCTCCAGACAGTCGATCACCCCGAGGTGGTGCCCAATCGCCAGGCTGTAATAGACCACCTGCTGCGCCGCATCCGGCGTGGCATCGTTCTCATCAATAAACTTACGGCTCAGCTGGCTGAACACCACCGTTTCACTCATCGGATACGCGCCTCATCCACAATGCTGTTCAGGTTTGCCACGATCTCATTGAGACGCGGATCGTTTTCCGCTTCCAGCCAGCGCGCCACCTGATGGTCGCCCTGGCTCAGCAGGCGCAGGTAATCGTCGGCAATCTGACGCCCGTAGCGATAGCCCGCCAGCCTGCGCGCCGTGCGGTCGACCTTCACGCGCAGCGGCTGCACCATGTCCGGATGCAGAATGGCCGCGGGCTGGTTGTCGATCTCGCCAGGGGCGCGGGCGTGGATCTTCTGCTCCAGCAAGCCGAGCGCCATCGCAAAGCCGTACAGCGTGGCGGCAGGCGTCGGCGGGCAGCCCGGAATATAGACATCCACCGGCACGATTTTGTCGGTGCCGCCCCAGACGCAGTAAAGATCGTGGAAGATGCCGCCGCTGTTGCCGCAGGCGCCGTAGGAGATGCAGATTTTCGGATCCGGCGCGGACTGCCAGGCGCGCAGCGCGGGCGATCGCATAGCGCGGGTCACCGCCCCGGTAAACAGCAGAATGTCCGCATGACGCGGGGACGGTACCACTTTGATGCCGAAGCGCTCGGCGTCAAATAGCGGCGACAGGGTGGCGAAGATCTCGATCTCACAGCCGTTGCAGCCGCCGCAGTCCACGCGGTAAACGTAGGCCGAGCGTTTGATTTTTTTCAGCAGCGACGCCTTCATGCTGGCGATGGACTCCTCCACCGTCAGCGGCACCGGAATGCCGTTATCGTCGCGCGGGCCGAGTAAGTTTTCCATCAGCTGGCCTCTCTCATATGGCGGGTAATATCAATGCGGTCGGACGGCAGCAGGCACTTCTGACGTTTGCACTCCGGGCAGGTTTCGAAGCTTTCGCGGTGATGCTCCGCGCGGGCGTCGCCGTTGTGCTGCAGCAGCGCGATGGCGTAGTCGATCTCTTTTTGCACGGCGAACGGACGCTTGCAGACGCGGCAATTGCACAGCGCGAAGCGCGACTGCTGGAGAAAATCCTCTTTTTTCCACACCGCCAGTTCGTACTCCTGGGAAAGTCGAATGGCGACCGTCGGACAGACCTCCTCGCAGCGGCCGCAGAAGATGCAGCGCCCGAGGTTAAACTGCCAGGCCAGCTCGCCGGTTTTGAGGTCCGTTTCCACCGTTAAGGCGTTCGACGGGCAGGCGTTGACGCAGGCCGCGCAGCCGATGCACTGCTGCGGGTTGTGCTCCGGCTTGCCGCGAAAGTTTTTATCCACCGGGATCGGCTCCAGCGGATAGCTGCTGGTCTGCGCGCCGGTTTTGATTACTTTTTTGATAAAGGTAAACATGGCGTGTCCTTATTTCAGCGGCGAGTTCTTGCGCTCGATGCTGTAGCGCTCAAGCTCTTTGTACGGCACTACCTGGCTTTTCTTCTTGCGCACGTCCACCACCGTCATGCGGTCGGTGCAGGAGTAGCATGGATCGAGGCTGCCGATGATCAGCGGCGCGTCAGAGACCGTGTTACCGCGCAGCATATAGCGCAGGGTAGGCCAGTTGGCGTAGGTCGCCGCGCGACAGCGCCAGCGGTAGAGCTTCTGATTGTCGCCGGTCATGCTCCAGTGGATATCATCCCCTCGCGGCGCTTCGGCAAAGCCGAGGGCAAAGCGGTTTGGAATGTAGGTGAAGCCCTCCACCATCAGCGGACCGCCCGGCAGGTTGTCCAGGCCGAAGTCGATCATGTTCAGGGCGGTGTAGACCTCGTTGATACGCACCTTGAGGCGAGAAATAACATCGCAGCCCTGTTCGCTGTGCACGGTCATCGGCAGCAGGCCGTAGCCGACGAACGGGTGATCGGCGCGGGTGTCACGGGCGTGGCCGCTGGCGCGCACCATCGGGCCGACATTGCTGAAGTCGCGGGCAATTTCCGGATCGAGGCGACCAATCCCGACGGTGCGCTGCTCGATGTTTGGCGTGCTGAGCAGCATGTCCACCAGCTCCTGCACGTCCCGGCGCATCTGCTGCGCCAGCTGGCGGGTCTTGATCATGTCGTCTTTCAGCAGGTCGCGGCGGATCCCGCCGATCAGGTTCAGGCCGTAAGTTTTACGCGCCCCGGTGAGGATCTCCGCCATCTTCATCGACGCTTCGCGCACGCGGAAGAACTGCATAAACCCGGAGTCAAAGCCGACGAAGTGGCAGGCAAGGCCGAGATTCAGCAGGTGCGAGTGCAGGCGCTCCACCTCCAGCAGAATGGCGCGGATCATCTGCGCGCGCTCCGGCACCACGATCCCCATGCCGTTCTCCACCGAGGTGGTGTAGGCGGTGCTGTGGGCGAAGCCGCAGATGCCGCACACGCGGTCAGAGAGGAACGTGACCTCGTTGTAGCCCATGCGGGTTTCCGCCAGCTTCTCCATGCCGCGGTGGACGTAGAACAGGCGGTAGTCGGCGTCGATGATATTCTCGCCGTCGACGAACAGGCGGAAGTGGCCCGGTTCGTCGGAGGTGACGTGCAGCGGGCCGATCGGCACCACGTTGTTCTTCTTGCTGCCCAGCTCGTTGATGAACTCGTAGGTTTCGCTGTCGGTGGTCGGGGCCGGACGCTGGCGGTAATCCATGCTGTCCTTGCGCAGCGGATAGAGTTCATCCGGCCAGTCGTCCGGCAGCACCAGACGACGCTCGTCCGGCAGGCCGACCGGCACCAGGCCGTACATGTCGCGCACCTCGCGCTCGCCCCAGACAGCGGCAGGCACGCGCGGCGTCACGGACGGGTATTCCGGCTTATTCGGGTCGACTTCGACGCGCACGGTGAGCCAGCACTTCTCGCCCTGCTCCATCGACATCACGTAGTACACCGCGTAGTTACCGCACAGCTGACGCTCGTCGTTACCGAACAGCACCGACAGCCAGCCGCCCTGCTGGTAATAGAGAAACTCCACCACTTCCGGCAGGTAGTTCACCTTCACGGTAATGGTGATCTGATCTTTGGTTTGCCAGGACTCATCCAGCACCACGCCGGGGAAAGCCTGATGCAACGCGGCGAGATACTGCTGACCTTTCTTTTCTTCAGACATAAACACTCTCTTTAATCACGCCACCAGCAAGGAGACGAACGCTAAAAATGCAAAACCAAAACCGGCCCAGGTGATGCGCGAGGTTGCCGCAAAACGCAGGCGCGCCATGCTGTTTTCAAACAGGGCGATGACCAGCACGCCGACCAGCAGCTTGAGGGCGGCAACCACCACGGCCAGCAGCAGGCCACCCACAGAGAAGTGCGTCATCTGCCCCCACGGGAAGAAAACGCCAACAAACATCTGCAACACCACCAATTGCTTAAGGCTGATGCCCCACTTCAGCACCGCGAAGCCGTAGCCGCTGTACTCGGTAAGCGGCCCTTCCTGCAGCTCCTGCTCCGCTTCCGCGAGATCGAACGGCAGCTTGCCCATCTCAATAAACGTGGCGAACGCGCAGGCGCAGAGTGCCAGCACGAGCGGGATGGAGCGGGCCACCGGCCAGTGGTAAACGGTGTCGGTGATAAAACTGATGTGGGTCGAACCTGCAACCTGCGCGGCTACCCACAGCCCCAGCAGCAGGATCGGCTCCACCAGCACGCCGAGCATCGCCTCGCGGCTGGCGCCGATGCCGGTAAACGGGCTGCCGGTGTCCAGGCCCGCAATCGCAAAGAAGAAGCGCGCGATGGCGAAGAGGTAGATGAGCGTAATCAGATCGCCGAGCACCGGCAGCGGCGAGCCTACCGTGACCACCGGCAGCGCGGTGGCGATGGTGAGCATCACGCCGACCATCACGAACGGCGTCAGGCGGAACACCCAGCCCGCGGCATCCGGCGCGACGCTCTGGCGGGAGAGCAGTTTGAAGAGATCGCGGTACTCCTGGAGCACGCCAGGCCCGCGACGGTTGTGCATTCGGGCGCGCGCCACGCGCGTGATGCCCGACAGCAGCGGCGCGACGGCGAACAGCACCAGCGCCTGAAGAATTGCCAGTAAAAGACTCATGTCAGGCTCCTCGTGAAATCACAATCACCACCAGCACCGCCAGCTCGATCAGCGCCAGTCGGCGGAACAGCACGGGCACGGCAGCACTCTGCCAGCCCGGCACCCAGCCCTGCGGGTTAAGCCACTGGCGCAGCTTCAGCACGGCGGCGAAGTTCTCCTTCACCGGCATGGCAAAACCGTGGGCGGTAATGACCATCGACGGCTCGTGTTCGTAGCCGCAGGCCCACGCCGCGACGCGCGAACGGGAGGCGAGACGGTCGCGTCTGAAGAACAGCATCAGCACGAACGGCAGGAGCGGCCCGGCGATCAGCAGCAGCGCCATCATCGGCTGGGAGACAACGGTATGCGCCGTCGCCAGCGGCAGCGGAACGGCGTGGCCCAGCAGCGGCAGCAGCCACGGCGCGGCAACCCCGCCCGCAATGCAGCACAGCGCCAGCACGACCACGCTGGTGGCCATCAGTACCGGGGCGCAGCAGGCGTTCTCCGCTTCACGGGTGCGCGGCGCGCCGAGGAAGGTGACGCCATAGACTTTCGCCATGCACATCACCGCCAGCGCCCCGGTAATCGCCAGACCCACCGCCAGCAGCGGGCCGAGCAGCCGCGCGATAAACGCGTCGCTCTGGCCGAGCGCGAAGAAGGACTGATAGATCACCCACTCTCCGGCAAAGCCGTTCAGCGGCGGCAGCGCGGCCATCGCCATCAGCCCCACCAGCATGGCGAGTGAAATCATCGGCATCTTTTTGCCAATCCCGCCGAGCTTTTCGATATCGCGATGGCCGGTGCGGAACCAGACGCTGCCCGCGCCGAGAAACAGGGTGCTCTTGAACAGGCTATGGTTGACGAGGTGATACAGACCGCCGATAAACCCGGCGGCAATCAGCGCCGGCTGGTTGAGCGCCAGCCCGGTGACGCCCGCGCCCATGCCGAGCAGGATGATGCCGATGTTTTCCAAGGTGTGATAGGCCAGCAGACGCTGGATGTTGTGCTCCATCAGGGCGTACAGCCCGCCGACAAAGGCGGTGATCATCCCCGCAATCAGCAGCGCTACCCCCCACCACAGCGGCGGCTGACCGCCCGTCAGGGTAATCGTCAGGATACCGAACAAACCGACCTTCATTACCACCGTCGAAAACAGCGCGGCGGCGGGTGCAGAGGCATTCGCGTGCGCCTGCGGGACCCAACCGTGCAGCGGGATAATCCCGGCCAGCAGGCCAAAGCCGACTGCGCCCAGCAGCCAGACGTCGTTCCCCAGCGGCTGGCCGTTAAGCGCGGCAAAGTCCAGGGTGCCGAAACGCTGCCACACCAGCCAGCAGGCCAGCGCCAGCAGCAGCGTGCCGAGGCGTCCGAGCGCAAACCACAGCTTGCCGGAGGCGCTGCAGCCGGTCAGGAACACGCCACACAGCGCCATGATTTCGGCCATCACCACCAGCGCGCCGAGGTTGCTGGCGATAACCGTGCAGACCGCGGCGGCCATCAGCAGATTGACCAGCAGGCCGTTGGCTTTGGTCTGCTGATGGCGGTGCCAGTCAATATTGAACAGGCTGATAAACAGCCCGCACAGGCCAAAGGTCACCAGCCAGATGGCGTTCAGCGGCGTAATCGCCACGGTATGGCGAATCAGCGGCATGAGTGTTTCTACGGATTGTCCGCCGAGCAGGGCGACACCGCCCGCCGCCAGCGTCATCAGGCTGCCGACCGCCCCGCCGATACCGGCTATCCAGCCGCTCAGGGTTTTATGGAAAGAGAACACCAGCGCCAGCGCGGCGGCAGCGGCAAAGTACGCCACGGCGCTGTTAATCATAAATATCGCGTTCATTTCGCCCCCTCGTTTAGCGCCTGCAGAAGCGAAAGATCGCCGACGTCGGTATTAATGGTCAGCTCGCGCTTGCGCCTGCTGGTGCGGGCGATATCGCGGATGTTAACCAGGATCAGCGCTTTGGTCGGGCAGGTCCGCACGCAGGCCGGACCCTGTTCGTCAAAGCTGCACAGATCGCACTTCACCGCAATAGCGCGGATGCCGGGCACCCAGTCCAGCAGCGTGCTCACGCGTGCCGGAGCCGGTGGCGCAGGCGGCGCTTTCGGGGTATTGGCGTTCGCCGGGATATGCAGCGGGCGGCTGCCGGAGAATTCAATGGCACCGAACGGGCAGGCGATGCCGCACAGCTTGCAGCTCACGCACAGGCTTTCGTTCAGCTGGACCGCGCCATCGACGCGGGTGATGGCATTGACGGGACAGACGCCCGCGCACGGGGCATCTTCACAGTGGTGGCAGAGCTGCGGGGCAGACTCTTTCTCATTACGCATGACGCGCAGGCGCGGCATGGACTGCAGCCCGTGCAGGCGGTGCGTTTCCGAACACGCCGCCTCACAGGTCCGACAGCCAATACAGACCGTCGAGTCAGCAATTACAAAACGGTTCACCGGGCAATCCTCTGGTGATGGTCATTTTTGACGACGAAAAACTGTCTCATCGACACTTTTCGACATTCGGTTATCTGGCAAGATTTGCGGGGGCCTTTCCCGCGACGAGCTGTTTGAGGTCGACCGGCAAGTCGTGCTCAACCGCGGCGTAGAGACCGTTGTAAACCGGCGCGATTTTCTCCAGATAGTGCTCAAGTACCTGCTGGCGATCGCGGTTGCTGACGTAGCCGTCGACCATGCCGTCGGCCATCAGCTGCGCCTGCGCAATACGTTGTTTTTCACCCTCTTTATTCTCAACGTAGTACTCGATGGTGTGGCTGTTAAAGCTGTCTGCCAGGGTCACAAAGACCGTGAAATGACCGAACAGGACAAAGCGCATATCCCCCTGCGCCGCACAGCTCATTGCATGATGCAGTCGGGCTTTTGACAGGGTGATCCCCTGAACCAGAGAGTTACAGTAGAGGTGCCACTGATCCTGAAGCTGCTGGTGGCGCTGCGCGATGTAATCCGCTTTTTCGCTAATTTCCCAAATAGTCATAGAAGGTATCCGGTTTATGGAGATAGCGGCTGTTAAGCAGATTCCGTGCCAGTTTTTAATGTGTTGATTTGAATGATTTTTATCAAAAAAGATACTGTCAACGCCGCCGTGTCGACGTGTCATTTCGACAGCGCTGACATCGTCACGCCGTAACGCAAATCAAGCTGGCACCGTTATTGCATTTACTGGCGCAAATCATTGAGGAGGCGTCATGCACGAAATCACCCTCTGCCAGCGGGCTCTGGAACTTATCGAACAGCAGGCAGTGCAAAACCACGCGAAGCGCGTCACCGGCGTCTGGCTGAAGGTCGGGGCGTTTTCCTGCGTCGAGACCAGCGCCCTGAACTTTTGTTTTGAGCTGGTGTGCCGCGGCACGCTGGCGGAAGGCTGCGCGCTGCATATCGACGAGCAGCAGGCGGAGTGCTGGTGTGAGCAATGCCAGCAGTACGTCACCCTGCTCTCATCAAAGGTTCAGCGCTGCCCGCAGTGTCAGAGCACGGGTCTTCGCATCGTGGCGGATGACGGTATGCAGATCCAACGCCTCGAAATCGAGAAGGAGTAATGTATGTGTAGCACCTGCGGTTGCGCCGAAGGCAACCTGTATATAGAAGGGGATGAACACCGTCCCCACTCCGCGTTTCGCTCCGCGCCTTTTTCCCCTGCCCCGCGTCCTGCGGCGGCCCTGACCGGCATCACCTTTGCGCCGCAGCGTTCCGACGCGGGCGACCTGCATTACGGCCACGGCGAAGCGGGCACCCACGCGCCGGGCATGAGCCAGCGCCAGATGCTGGAGGTGGAGATCGACGTGCTGGACAAAAATAACCAGCTTGCCGCCCGCAACCGCGCCCGCTTTGCCGCGCGTCAACAGCTGGTGCTCAACCTGGTCTCCAGCCCCGGCTCCGGTAAAACCACCCTGCTGACCGAAACCCTCAAACGGCTGAACCAACGCATCTCCTGCGCGGTGATAGAAGGCGATCAGCAAACCGTTAACGACGCAGCGCGCATCCGCGAAACCGGGACGCCCGCCATTCAGGTTAACACCGGCAAGGGCTGCCACCTGGATGCGCAGATGATTGCCGACGCCGCCCCTCGCCTGCCGCTGGCGGATAACGGCATCCTGTTTATCGAAAACGTCGGTAACCTGGTATGCCCGGCAAGCTTCGACCTCGGCGAACGGCATAAAGTGGCGGTGCTCTCCGTGACTGAAGGAGAGGACAAGCCGCTGAAGTACCCGCACATGTTCGCCGCCGCCTCCCTCATGCTGCTGAACAAAGTTGACCTGCTGCCGTACCTGAACTTCGACGTGGATAAGTGCCTTGCCTATGCCCGCGAGGTGAACCCGGACATTCACATCCTGCTGGTTTCCGCCACGCGCGGCGACGGCATGGCCGCCTGGCTGGACTGGCTGGAGAGCGAACGATGTGCATAGGCGTACCGGGACAAATCCATTCCCTCGACGGCAATCAGGCCAAAGTGGAGGTTTGCGGCATCCTGCGCGACGTCGACCTGACGCTGGTGGGCAGCACCGATGAGACGGGCGCGTCGCGCCTCGGCCAGTGGGTGCTGGTCCACGTGGGGTTTGCGATGAGCGTGATTAACGAAGCGGAAGCCCGCGACACGCTGGACGCGCTGCAAAACATGTTTGACGTGGAGCCGGACGTGGGCGCGCTCCTGTACGGCGAGGAGTGCTAGCCTATGCGTTACGTTGATGAATACCGCGCGCCAGAACAGGTGATGCAGCTTATCGAACATCTGAAAACGCGCGCGGCGCTGCTGGACTACACGAACGAAAGGCCGCTGCGGATCATGGAAGTGTGCGGCGGGCACACGCACGCCATCTTCAAGTTTGGCCTCGACCAGCTGCTGCCGGAGAACATCGAGTTTATTCACGGCCCCGGCTGCCCGGTGTGCGTTTTGCCGATGGGGCGTATCGACAGCTGCATCGAAATTGCCGGCCAGCCCGATGTCATTTTCTGCACCTTTGGCGACGCGATGCGCGTGCCGGGGAAAAACGGCTCGCTGTTGCAGGCGAAGGCGCGCGGCGCGGACGTGCGGATCGTTTACTCGCCGATGGATGCCCTGACGCTGGCAGAGGCTAACCCTGAGCGCAAGGTCGTCTTTTTCGGGCTGGGTTTTGAAACCACCATGCCCGCTACGGCCATCACGCTGCAGCAGGCGAAAGCGCGCAACGTCACTAATTTTTTCTTTTTCTGCCAGCATATTACGCTCATTCCCACGCTGCGCAGCCTGCTCGAAGAGCCAGACAACGGCATCGATGCGTTTCTGGCGCCGGGCCACGTCAGCATGGTGATTGGCACAGACGCCTACGGTTTTATCGCTGATCAGTACAATCGTCCGTTAGTGGTAGCTGGTTTCGAACCGCTTGATCTACTGCAAGGCGTAGCCATGCTGGTTGAGCAGAAAATAGCGTCCCTGAGCGCGGTCGAAAACCAGTACCGCCGCGTGGTGCCCGATGCGGGAAATGAACGGGCGCAGCAGGCGATTGCCGACGTGTTTAGCGTTGAGGGCGACAGCGAGTGGCGCGGGCTGGGGCTGATTGCGGAATCCGGCGTGCGCCTGACGCCTGCCTATCGCGAATTTGATGCCGAAGCGCACTTCCGCCTTCAGCCGCAGCAGGTGTGCGACGATCCCCGGTCCCGCTGCGGCGAGGTGCTTACCGGCAAATGCAAACCTCATCACTGCCCGCTATTTGGCAACACCTGTAACCCGCAAACCGCGTTTGGCGCGCTGATGGTCTCCTCTGAAGGGGCATGCGCCGCGTGGTATCAGTATCGCAACCAGGAGTGTGAAGCATGAACACGGTGGAAATGGCGCACGGAAGCGGTGGACAGGCGATGCAGCAGCTGATTAACCGGCTGTTCATGGAGGCCTTTAATAACCCCTGGCTCGCCGAGCAGGAGGATCAGGCGCGCATCGCGCTCTCAACCCTCACCGCACACGGCGACCGGCTGGCGTTCTCCACCGACAGCTACGTGATTGACCCGCTATTCTTCCCGGGCGGCGATATTGGCAAGCTCGCCGTCTGCGGTACGGCCAACGACGTGGCCGTCAGCGGCGCCATTCCGCGCTACCTCTCCTGCGGATTTATCCTCGAAGAAGGATTACCGATGGAGACGCTTGCGGCAGTGGTCAACAGCATGGCGCACACCGCCCGCGAGGCGGGGATTGCTATCGTCACCGGGGATACCAAAGTGGTCCAGCGCGGCGCGGCCGATAAGCTCTTCGTCAACACCGCCGGCATGGGGGCGATCCCCGCCGACGTTCACTGGGGCGCGCAGCAGCTTTCGGTGGGCGACGTGCTGCTGGTAACCGGCACGCTGGGCTGCCACGGGGCAACCATCCTGAACCTGCGCGAAGGCCTGGGGCTGGACGGCGAGCTTCGCAGCGACTGCGCGGTGCTCACCCCGCTTATCCAGACGCTGCGCGACATCCCGGGCATCAAAGCCCTGCGCGACGCCACCCGGGGCGGGGTGAATGCCGTTGTCCACGAGTTCGCCGCAAGCAGCGGGTGCGGGATTGAACTGAGCGAGCGCGACCTGCCCGTTAAGCCTGCCGTGCGGGGGCTGTGTGAGCTTTTAGGGCTTGACCCGCTAAACTTTGCCAACGAGGGCAAGCTGGCGATCGGCGTAGAACGTTCGGCGGCGGAAGCCGTACTTGAACAGCTGAGAGCGCATCCCTTAGGGAAAGACGCGGCCATCATTGGCGACGTGGTTGAGCGCAAAGGGGTGCGCCTGACCGGACTTTATGGCGTGAAGCGCACGCTGGATCTGCCGCACGCTGAGCCGTTACCCCGAATTTGCTAGAACCGCGCCATAAGCGGTCAGCAGTGAAGTCTCTTTTTTGCCAGTTTCTATTGGAAAGCAATAATGCCGTATACACCGATGAGCGATCTTGGACAGCAGGGCCTGTTTGACATCACGCGCACACTTTTACAACAGCCCGATCTCGGCGCGCTGAGCGATGCCCTGACGCGGCTGGTCAGGCAATCAGCGCTGGCGGACAGCGCGGCGATTGTGCTCTGGCATAGCGGAACGCACCGCGCGAGCTACTATTCCACGCGCGAGAATGGCAAAACGTTTGAATACGAAGACGAAACGTACCTCGCGCACGGCCCGGTGCGCCGCATTCTCTCCCGGCCTGAAGTGCTGCACTGCAATTTTGAAGAGTTCCGGATGGCATGGCCGCGGCTGGCAGAGAGCAATCTCTATCAGCCTTTCGGTCATTACGGCATGCTGCCGCTGGCGGCGGAGGGCCATATTTTTGGCGGCTGCGAGTTTATCCGCAATACCGACCAGCCCTGGAGCGAGGCGGAGTACGAGCGGCTGCACACCTTCACGCAGATTGTGGCCGTCGTCGCGGAGCAGATCCAAAGCCGCGTCACCAATAACGTGGATTACGACCTGCTGAGCCGCGAGCGCGATAACTTCCGCATTCTGGTCGCCATCACCAACGCCGTACTCTCAAGACTCGACATGGACGAGCTGGTCAGCGAAGTCGCCAAGGAGATCCACCACTATTTCAGGATCGACGCCATCAGCATCGCGCTACGCGGGAACCGCAAAGGCAAGCTGAACATCTACTCCACCCACTATCTTGATGAGGCCAATCCGGCGCACGAGCAGAGCGAGGTGGACGAAGCGGGCACCCTTTCTGAGCGGGTGTTTAAAAGCAAAGAGATCCTGCTGCTGAATCTTAGCGAGCAGGACCCGGTGGCGCCGTACGAGCGGATGCTGTTTAACACCTGGGGCAACAAAATTCAGACCCTGTGCCTGCTGCCGCTGATGTCCGGCAGCACCATGCTTGGGGTGCTCAAACTGGCGCAGTGCGATGAAGCCGTGTTTACCACCGCCAACCTGAAGCTGCTGCGCCAGATCGCCGAGCGTATTTCCATCGCGCTGGATAACGCCCTCGCCTATCAGGAGATCCACCGCCTGAAAGAGCGGCTGGTGGACGAAAACCTGGCCCTGACCGAACAGCTCAACAACGTGGACAGCGAGTTTGGCGAAATCATCGGGCGCAGCGATGCCATGTACAGCGTCCTCAAGCAGGTGGAAATGGTGGCCCAGAGCGACAGCACGGTGCTGATCCTCGGTGAAACCGGCACCGGTAAAGAGCTGATAGCCCGCGCCATTCATAACCTGAGCAACCGCAACAGCCGGCGGATGGTGAAGATGAACTGCGCGGCGATGCCCGCGGGTCTGCTGGAAAGTGACCTCTTCGGCCACGAGCGCGGCGCGTTTACCGGGGCCAGCAGCCAGCGGCTGGGCCGTTTCGAACTGGCGGATAAAAGCTCGCTGTTCCTCGACGAAGTGGGCGATATGCCGCTGGAGCTGCAGCCCAAGCTGCTGCGCGTTTTGCAGGAGCAGGAGTTTGAGCGCCTCGGCAGCAACAAGCTGATCCAGACCGACGTGCGGCTGATTGCCGCCACCAACCGCGACCTGAAAAAGATGGTCGCCGACCGCGAGTTTCGCAGCGATCTCTACTATCGCCTGAACGTCTTTCCGATCTGCCTGCCGCCGCTGCGCGAGCGTCCGGAAGATATTCCGCTGCTGGTGAAGGCCTTTACCGCGAAGATTGCCCGCCGGATGGGGAGGAATATCGACAGTATTCCTGCCGAAACGCTACGTACCCTTTCGGCGATGGAGTGGCCGGGGAACGTGCGCGAGCTGGAAAACGTCATTGAGCGCGCGGTGCTGCTGACGCGCGGGAACGTGCTGCAGCTCTCTTTGCCTGAAGTCTCCCTTCAGGAAGCCCCCACGCTTTCGGCAGAAGTCGCGCAGGAAGGCGAAGATGAATATCAGCTCATTATGCGCGTACTGAAAGAGACCAACGGCGTGGTAGCCGGACCGAAGGGCGCAGCTCAGCGGCTGGGGCTGAAACGCACTACCCTGCTCTCTCGCATGAAGCGTCTGGGAATCGATAAAGAGAGCCTGCTTTAACCCGACATTCCGGCGCCGCTTATGGCGCCGCTTTTCGTCACCCTGCGCAATTGTCCCTCATTGACACAATATATTTTCCTCTGTATAAAATTCCGCCTTAATAATGCGTTTCATTTGCATCAAAAATAATATTAATGAAGGGTAGCGTTTCATGAAGAAGGTCATCTGCGCGTTAGGCCTGGCGATTGCGTCGGTCAGTTCTGCTCTGGCAACCACATATCCTCTGACGATTGAAAACTGTGGCTATAAAGAGACATTCACTAAAGCGCCGGAACGCGTCGTGGCCCTCGGTCAGAACACCGTGGAAATTTTGCTCCTGCTGGGGCTGGAAGATAAGGTCAAAGCCAGTGCCTTCTGGCCGACCAAAGTGCTGCCGCAGCTGGCTGAGCAGAATGCAAAAATCAAAACCCTGACCGTCGAAATTCCGACTCTTGAATCCATCCTTGCGCAAAACCCCGATTTTGTTCCTGCACAGCTGCCGCTGCTGCTTGGGCCGGAAAGTAAGGTCGCAAAACGTGAAGATCTGGCTACCGTCGGCGTGAACAGCTATTTATCTCCAGGCATGTGCGCCACCAAAAAAGCGGCAGGCGATATGTACGGCAGCCGCCAGACGCTGTGGGATATGACGTACCTTTATAAAGAGATTGAAGATTTCGCGAAGATTTTCAACGTTGAAGCGCGCGGCCAGGCCGTTATCGCTGATTTCAAAAAACGTGAGGCCGACCTGCGTCAGGAATTTGGTAAAAACAAAAAAGATCTCTCGTTTGTTTTCTGGTTCTCAAGCGCCTCGCCTTCGGCAGATGCCTATGTCGGCGGGAAAAATAGCGCCTCCGGTTTTATTGCTAACGTGCTGGGTGGCCATAACGCCATTACCGCTGAGACCGAATGGCCGACCGTCGGCTGGGAAAGTATTATTGCCGCGAACCCTGATGTGATTGTCGTCTCCAGTCTGGACCGCAACCGCTGGGCGCTGGATAACGCGGATGAGAAAATCAAATTCCTGAAAAGCGATCCTGCCGTGAGCCAGCTTGATGCCGTCAAAAAAGGCCATATCGTGGTGATGGACGGTCAGGCGATGAACCCGACGATTCGTACGATTTACGGTGCTGAACAGGTGGGTGAACAGCTCAGAAAACTGGGGCTGAACTGATGACGGCAGCCGTACTTCAGGCCCGCCAGGGCCTGATCCTGACCACTTCCGCTCTGCTTGCCGTTGTCCTGCTGTTTTTAGTGATTGCTCTTGGCGTCAGCGTCGGCGAGCTGTCGATTCCGCTCTCCAACGTCTTTTACGCTATTGGTAATAAGCTGGGGCTGACCGACGTTCCGCTCAACCGCATCTATGAGAGCGTAATCTGGGACTTTCGCCTGAGCCGCGCGCTGGTGGCGGCCTGCTGCGGGGCCGGTTTAGCCATCTGCGGTGCCGTGCTGCAAAGCCTGCTGAAGAACGCGCTGGCGGAACCTTACGTGCTCGGCGTGTCGGCGGGTGCCTCAACCGGGGCGGTGTCGGTCGTCGTCCTGGGCATCGGCACCGGCGCGGTGTCGCTCTCTGCGGGCGCGTTTGCCGGGGCGTTCGCCGCCTTTGCGTTTGTCGCCTTTCTGACGAACGGCGCGCGCGGCGGCAATGAACGCACCATTCTGGCAGGCGTTGCTGCATCTCAGCTTTTCAACGCCATTACCGCCTACACCATCAGCACCTCCGCCAGCGCGCAGCAGGCGCGCGACGTGATGTTCTGGCTGCTGGGCAGCTTTAGCGGCGTGCGCTGGCCGGAATTCCAGCTGGCGCTGGTTGTCGTGCTGGCGGGTCTTGCCGTCTGCCTCTATTATTCCCGGGCGCTGGACGCCTTTACCTTTGGTGATGACGCGGCAGCCTCCTTAGGCATTGCCGTGCCCTGGGTGCGTCTTGCCCTGTTTACCACCACGGCCCTGATCACCGCGACCATCGTCAGCATGGCGGGCTCAATCGGCTTTGTAGGGCTGGTGGTGCCGCACGTCATGCGCTTCCTGTTCGGGCCGCTGCACCGCACGCTGCTGATTGCCAGCGCGCTGGCGGGGGCGATCCTGATGGTGCTGGCCGATATCGCCTCGCGCATGCTGATTGCCCCGCAAAGCCTGCCCGTCGGCGTGGTCACCGCGCTGGTGGGCGTACCTTTCTTTGCCGTGATTATCTACCGCTCAAGGAATAAGTGATGAGTATCTGCGCTGAAAATATTACCTGGAAGGTAGGCAAAAAAGTTATCGTCAATGGTGTCTCGCTGAAGGTTTCACGCGGCGAAACGGTGGGTTTGCTTGGTCCTAACGGCTGCGGCAAATCGTCCCTTTTGCGTATCCTGGCAGGCCTGCGTTGCCCGGATTCGGGCAGCGTGACCCTGGACGGGCAGGACATTTCCCGCATCGCCAAAAAGCAGCTTGCCCGCCGGGTGGCGTTCGTTGAGCAGCACGGGATGACCGACGCCAATATGCGCGTGCGCGACGTGGTCAAACTTGGACGTATTCCGCACCACTCCCCTTTTTCTAACTGGAGCGCGCAGGATGACGACACCGTCACCGCGGCTCTGCAGCGTGTCGATATGCTGGACCGCAGCGAGCAGGGCTGGCTGAGCCTGTCCGGCGGCGAGCGTCAGCGGGTGCATATTGCCCGCGCGCTGGCGCAAACGCCAACCGAAATCCTGCTGGATGAACCGACCAACCACCTGGATATCCATCATCAGATGCAGCTGATGCAGTTGATCAGCCAATTACCCGTTACCAGTATCGTCGCCATCCACGATCTCAACCACGCTTCAATGTTCTGCGACTCGCTGATTGTGATGCAGAAGGGGCAAATTGTGGCGACCGGAACGCCGCAGGACATCTTATCCGAGTCATTGCTTTGGGATGTGTTCCGGGTCAAAACCAAAATTGAGATCTCGCCGTTTCATGGCAAAAAGCACATTCACTTTATCGTTTAGGGACGAGTGATCGACAATGTCCCTTCGCCCCGCCACCACGCTCTGGCCGCCCGTTTTACTGGGTAGCCAGTTTGTTTTTAACATTGGTTTTTACGCCGTCGTTCCCTTCCTGGCGGTATTTCTGCGTGACGACATGCTGCTCTCCGGCGGGCTCATCGGGCTGATCCTGGGCCTGCGCACGTTCTCGCAGCAGGGGATGTTTATCGTTGGCGGTGCGCTCTCGGACCGGTTTGGCGCGAAGGTCATCATCCTCAGCGGCTGCATAGTTCGTGTTTCAGGCTATCTGCTGCTGGCCTTCGGGGGATCGCTGTGGCCGATTATTCTGGGCGCGTGTCTGACGGGCGTCGGAGGCGCGCTATTTTCTCCCTCAATTGAGGCTCTGCTGGCGAAAGCGGGTACCCACAGCGAGGCGAAAGGGAAACGAAGCCGGGCGGAGTGGTTTGCGCTCTTTGCCGTCTGCGGGGAGCTCGGCGCGGTACTGGGCCCGGTTGCTGGCGCTCTGCTAACGGGGCTTGGCTTCCGCCAGGTAGCGCTGGCGGGGGCAGGCGTCTTTATCATTGCGCTAGTGGTGCTTTACTTCTGTCTGCCTGCTGCCGGGCAACGTTCACAGAAGATAAAAATAGTGCCCTGGTGGACGACGTTCCGCCAGCCGCGCTTTGTCGCCTTTATCATTGCCTACAGCTCCTGGCTGTTAAGCTATAACCAGCTCTATCTGGCGCTGCCGGTGGAGATCCAGCGCTCCGGCGGTAGCGAGAAAGATCTCGGCCCGCTTTTTATGCTGGCCTCCGTTCTGATCATTACCTTACAGCTGCCGCTGGCGCGTTTCGCCCGACGCGTGGGCGCGGTAAACATTCTTCCGGTGGGCTTTTTGCTGCTTTCCGCCGCCTTTGCGAGCGTGGCAATGTTTGCGGCAACAGAACCGCCTGAAGGCTGGCTGCGGCTTCTGCCCTCGGTCTCGTTTGTCACGCTGCTGACGCTGGGGCAGATGCTGCTGGTGCCCTCGGCAAAAGATCTCATTCCGCGTTTCGCCGATGAATCCACGCTGGGCGCGCACTATGGCGCACTCTCCACCGCCGGAGGCATTGCGGTACTGGCTGGAAATTTGTTATTTGGCAGCCTGCTGGATCGCGCGCTGGTGCCTTCAACGCAGGCGATTTACCCGTGGCTGCTGCTGGCGCTCTTTCCACTCTGCAGCGCGCTGGCCCTGAACGTGATTTGCCGCCCGCTACGAAGCTGATCGGTTCACTTTTTCGGTCGATACTTCTCCGGCAGTTCCGGCACCGGACGACGGTCATCCATCAGATGGCGGACGGTCAGAATGGGGTGACGCCATAACATACGCGGGCCTGCCCAGCGCATAATCTGCTTCATCTCTTCACGTCTGGCAGGCTGGTAGCAGTGCACCGGGCATTGTTTACAGGCGGGCTTTTCTTCACCAAAAACGCACTTATCCAGGCGCTTATCAGCATACGCGTTGAGCGCCTGATAATGCCCCGCTTCCTGAGAAGCCTGTGGACACTGCTTTGCGTACAACGCGATCATTTTCGCGATGGTCTCTTTTTCACGTGATATGCGTTTACCGGTCATAGCGACTTACCAAATAATAAGATGCATCAATAATACACTTTAAAACTGTGGATTTCAGGTGTTGCATTCCGTTTTCTGAAGCCTGATTCCACTATTAACCCTGCACCTCCTGAAAATCACTGGTATTTTATACAGGCATCAGGAATGACCGTTGTCCGTATAGTCTGGAGACCCTATGAAAGAGATCGCGATCGGCAAACCCTACCGCCATTTAAAAGTGGGATATTTCAGAAAACGTCACGAGGATCGAAAAACGAAGATACCAAAGCGATACAGCGTGCATGCGGCGCTGAGCTTAAAAGGAGACTGGCTTGAAAAGGCGGGCTTTACCACCAACTCCCAGGTCAGGGTGGGCGTTGAGCATGGAAAAATCGTCATTGAGTTAATGTCTGAAGGCGCCTCGTAAAGCCGCCACATTTTTCTGCGCCGTACCTTTTTTTCATGCGACAATAGAACGAACAAACGGCCACTGAGCCGCTCAAAACGGTTTATTTTCAAAGAAATGGACATCATAACTCCATGAGCACAATCGACAATTTCGACGCACATACGCCGATGATGCAGCAGTACCTGAAGCTGAAGGCACAGCATCCGGAAATCCTGCTGTTTTACCGCATGGGCGATTTTTACGAGCTGTTTTATGACGATGCTAAACGTGCGTCGCAGTTGCTCGACATCTCGCTAACCAAACGTGGCGCATCCGCAGGCGAGCCCATCCCGATGGCCGGTATCCCGCACCACGCGGTTGAAAACTATTTGGCCAAGCTGGTGAATCAGGGTGAGTCCGTTGCCATCTGCGAACAAATCGGCGATCCGGCAACCTCGAAAGGCCCGGTTGAGCGCAAAGTCGTACGCATCGTCACGCCAGGCACCATCAGTGATGAAGCCCTGCTTCAGGAGCGCCAGGATAACCTGCTGGCGGCGCTGTGGCAGGACGGCAAAGGGTTTGGCTACGCCACGCTGGACATCAGCTCCGGGCGTTTTCGCCTGAGTGAGCCGGCTGACCGCGAAACGATGGCTGCCGAACTGCAGCGCACCAACCCGGCAGAATTGCTCTACGCCGAAGACTTCGCCGAAATGGCGCTGATTGAAGGCCGTCGCGGATTGCGCCGTCGCCCGCTGTGGGAATTCGAAATTGATACCGCGCGCCAGCAGCTGAACCTGCAGTTCGGTACCCGCGATCTGATTGGCTTTGGCGTGGAAAATGCTCCACGCGGGCTGTGTGCCGCAGGTTGCCTGCTGCAGTACGTGAAAGACACCCAGCGCACCGCCCTGCCGCATATCCGTTCTATCACCATGGAGCGCCAGCAGGACAGCATCATCATGGATGCCGCCACGCGCCGTAACCTGGAGATCACCCAGAACCTGGCAGGTGGCGTTGAAAACACGCTCGCGTCGGTGCTCGACAGCACGGTGACGCCAATGGGCAGTCGCATGCTGAAACGCTGGCTGCATATGCCGATTCGCGATACCGATACGCTGGTTTGCCGCCAGCAGACGATTGCTGCGTTGCAGGATCGCTATACCGAGCTGCAGCCGGTCCTGCGTCAGGTGGGCGATCTGGAGCGTATCCTGGCCCGTCTGGCATTGCGCACCGCGCGCCCGCGTGACCTCGCGCGGATGCGTCATGCTTTCCAGCAGCTGCCGGAACTGCGTGCGCAGCTGAGTGACGTTGACAGCGCGCCGGTACAGAAACTCCGCGAAACGATGGGCGAATTCACTGAACTTCGCGAGCTGCTTGAGCGCGCCATTATTGATGCGCCTCCGGTTCTGGTGCGCGACGGCGGTGTGATTGCCCCAGGCTACAACGAGGAGCTGGACGAATGGCGCGCGCTGGCCGACGGCGCGACGGACTATCTCGATAAGCTGGAAATTCGCGAACGCGAGCGTCTTGGGCTCGACACGCTGAAAGTGGGGTATAACGCGGTACACGGTTACTACATTCAGATCAGCCGCGGGCAAAGTCATCTGGCGCCGATTCACTACGTACGTCGTCAGACCTTGAAAAACGCCGAGCGTTACATCATTCCCGAGCTGAAAGAGTACGAGGACAAAGTACTCACCTCGAAAGGTAAAGCCCTGGCGCTGGAAAAACAGCTGTATGACGAGCTGTTCGACATGCTGATGCCGCACCTTGCTGACCTGCAGCTCAGCGCCAGCGCGCTGGCGGAGCTGGACGTGCTGGTGAACCTGGCAGAACGAGCTGAAACGCTGAACTATACCTGCCCGACCTTTACCGACAAGCCCGGCATTCGCATTACGGAAGGCCGTCACCCGGTCGTTGAGCAGGTGCTGAACGAACCGTTCATCGCCAACCCGCTGAGCCTCTCGCCGCAGAGAAGAATGCTGATCATTACCGGCCCGAACATGGGCGGTAAGAGTACCTATATGCGCCAGACGGCGCTGATTGCTTTGCTCGCCTATATCGGCAGCTACGTCCCGGCGCAAAAAGTGGAGATTGGCCCCATCGATCGTATCTTCACCCGCGTTGGGGCAGCGGACGATCTGGCGAGCGGTCGCTCAACCTTCATGGTCGAGATGACCGAAACGGCTAATATTCTGCATAACGCGACGGAGCACAGCCTGGTGCTGATGGACGAAGTGGGACGCGGAACCTCAACCTATGACGGCCTGTCACTGGCCTGGGCCTGTGCTGAAAGCCTCGCGAATAAAATCAAGGCCATGACGCTGTTCGCCACCCACTACTTCGAGCTGACGCAGCTGCCGGAGAAAATGGAAGGCGTGGCTAACGTTCATCTTGATGCGCTGGAGCACGGCGATACCATTGCCTTTATGCACACGGTGCAGGATGGCGCGGCGAGCAAGAGTTATGGCCTGGCCGTTGCGGCGCTGGCAGGTGTACCAAAAGAGGTGATCAAGCGCGCTCGCCAGAAGCTGCGTGAGCTGGAAAGCCTCTCGCCGAATGCGGCGGCGACGCAGATCGATGGCACCCAGATGTCGCTGTTGGCGCCACCGGAAGAAACGTCGCCTGCGGTGGAAGCGCTGGAGAACCTCGACCCGGATTCACTGACGCCGCGTCAGGCGCTGGAGTGGATTTATCGGTTGAAGAGTCTGGTTTAGTTTTCTGCGGTCAGTTTTGTCGGGTGGCGGCTTCGCCTTACCCGACCTACAAAACCCGTAGGCCCGGTAAGCGCAGCGCTACCGGGCCTATTATTACAACAGCGGCGGGATCGTCGGCACCTGCGGTGCTTCATCAATATCCTTCTGCGTCATGCGGAACGCTTCCGGGTAATGCTCGCGGCTGGTACGACGCAGCGGTTCGGTATCGCGCCAGGTATAAAGACAATGCTGGCACTGATAAACGGTCCAGACCCCTTTCACCGGTGACGTCGCCATCACTTCAATATGCTCATCGGCACAACGTGGACAAATCATCTTTTCCTCCTTATTGGCGTGCTGCCAGCATCGCGGTCAGTTTTTCAGCCCAGGCTTTAGTTTCAGGCAGATCCTGTACCGGCTGGCTGTAGTGGCCACGGGTGTCCGGTGCAACAGGCGTGGTGGCATCAATAATCAGTTTGTCGGTAATGCCCGCCGGGCTGGAGCCAGGGTCGAGTTCAAGCACTGACATGTTCGGCAGCTGCACCAGATCCCCTGCCGGATTGACCTTCGATGAGAGCGCCCACATCACCTGCGGGAGGTTGAACGGATCGACATCCTCATCCACCATAATCACCATCTTCACGTAGCCCAGACCGTGCGGCGTGGTCATGGCGCGTAAACCGACCGCGCGGGCAAAACCACCGTAGCGTTTTTTGGTGGAGATAATTGCCAGCAGACCGTGGGTGTACATCGCGTTCACCGCCTGCACTTCCGGGAATTCTGCCTTCAGCTGCTGGTAAAGCGGCACGCAGGTGGCTGGTCCCATCAGATAGTCAATCTCGGTCCACGGCATGCCGAGGTAAAGGGATTCGAAGATCGGTTTGGTGCGGTAAGAAACTTTGTCGATACGGACCACCGTCATATTACGGCCACCGGAATAGTGTCCGGTAAACTCGCCGAACGGCCCTTCGATTTCACGCTTGCGGCCTTCAATCACCCCTTCAAGGATCACTTCAGAACCCCACGGCACATCGAAGCCAGTCAGCGGTGCGGTGGCAATCGGGTACGGGCTTTCACGCAGTGCGCCCGCCATTTCATACTCGGACTGATCGTATTTCAGCGGCGTCGCGCCCATTAGCGTGATGATCGGATCGTTGCCGAGAGTAATCGCGATCGGCAGATCTTGTCCGCGCTCTTCCGCTTTGTGCAGATGGAGGGCGATATCGTGCATCGGTACCGGCTGCAGGCCGAGCTTGCGCTTGCCCTTGACCTCCATGCGGTAGATCCCGACGTTCTGCTTGCCGAAATGGTCCGGGTCGAGCGGATCGCGCGAGACAACGCACGCTTTATCGAGATAAAAACCGCCGTCACCGTCGTTCAGGCGAAACAGCGGCAGGATATCGAACAGGTTAATGTCTTCACCGTCGACCGTATTTTGCGCCCAGGCCGGGTTAGCGCGGCGCTCCGGCGTAACGGGGAATTTATCCCAGCGGCGAATAAACTCGTCGATCTGTTTTTTTACCGGGGTATTCGCTGGCAGCCCCATCGATATGGCGTGGTTTTGCCACGAGCCGATGGTGTTCATCACCACGCGGGCATCGGTAAAGCCACGAATATTGTCGAACCACAGCGCGGGCGCGCCGTCGCCAATACGACCTGTGGCGTTGGCTGCCGCCGCCAGATCCGGCTCCGCATTCACCTCTTCCTCAATTTTCAGCAATTGCCCTTGCTCATCGAGCGCCTGCAGGAAGCTTCTCAAATCATCAAATGCCATCTTTGTTCTCCTGTGAAAAATGTTTCGCCTCCCGCAACCCGTTCCATCGGCGCGCCTTTTTGTGCTCCAGACCAAACTGGTCGAGCACACGGGTGACGATATGCTGGGTGATGTCATCGGCGGTTTGCGGGTGGTTGTAATACGCAGGCATGGGCGGCACCATCGCCACGCCCATGCGGGAAAGCGCCAGCATGTTCTCCAGATGAATGGTACTGAGCGGCGTTTCGCGGGGAACGAGCACCAGCTTGCGCCCCTCTTTCAGCACCACATCTGCCGCACGGCCCACCAGCCCTTCGGCGTAGCCCGCGCGGATCCCCGCCAGCGTTTTCATGCTGCAGGGAATGACTATCATGCCGTCGGTGCGAAACGAGCCGGAGGAGATGGTGGCGGCCTGGTCAGCCGGGCTGTGAACAACGTCAGCCAGCGCAGCAACGTCCTGTACGCTGTAAGGCGTTTCCAGCTCAATGGTTGTTTTTGCCCACTTCGACATGACCAGATGGGTCTCTACCTCCGGCATTTCCCTCAGCGCCAGCAGCAGCGCCACGCCCAGCGGAGCCCCCGTTGCTCCTGTCATTCCCACGATCAATCTCATTCATCACCTCAATCATTTTGTTCGTGTACGAACATTTACAGATAAACTACTCCCGGATCGCTCTACTGACAAGATCGTTCGTACACGATCACATTAATTGCTAAAAAATCCCGCGTTATCATCCCGGGCTTTAGCGGCTATCATAGGGGGTGATTTTTTCTGTCGGAGTGTTCATGGAACTAAGACAAGAGGCGTTCCACCTGTTACGTCAGCTTTTTCAACAGCATACCGCTAAGTGGCAACATTCCCTGCCGGAACTGACCAAGCCGCAGTATGCGGTTATGCGCTCCATTGCCGAGCACCCGGGCATTGAGCAGGTGGCATTGACCGAAGTGGCGGTCAGCACGAAGGCGACGCTGGCGGAGATGCTCAGCCGAATGGAGGCGCGCGGGCTGGTCAAACGCGAGCACGATCCCGCAGACAAGCGCCGCCGGTTTGTCTTCCTGACGCCGGAAGGCGAAGCCCTGCTTGCAGACTGCCAGCCGGTCGGCAACGAGGTGGATGAGGCGTTTTTAGGGCGTCTTAATAAGGCCGAACGGGAGCAGTTCTCTGCGCTCATCAAAAAGATGATGCACGATTAATTCACCCTGGCGCGCATAAAATCAATAAAGGTGCGCACTTTCGCAGGCACGTGCCGGGCATCCGGATAAACCGCGTGGATGCCCTGCCGCGCGAAGGTATATTCCGGTAAAACCGGGACCAGTTTTCCCGCATCAAGCGCATCGCGCACCAGCCATTCCGGCAGTAACGCCACGCCACTTCCCGCGAGCGCAAAAGCCATAAGCGCCTGCGCGCTGTCGGCAAACAGGCGCGGCGCTTTTTTTATCTCAAGCATTTCAGGCGCACCGCTGGCATCTTTCACCTGCCAGCGCAGCGGCGACGCTAAGCGCTCGTGAATAATCCAGTCGGCTTGCGCCAGCTGTGCAAGCGATTCAACCGGATGATTCATCCGCCATTCCGGCGTCGCGACGGGCAGGATGGAAAAATGTGAAATCAATGCGGCGTGGTAGCGCGAGTCGGTAAGCGTTCCCAACCGAATAGCCACGTCAAAGCGCTCTGAGATCAGGTCGGCATGGAGTGAAGACGAAACATGACGCACGCGAAGCTCCGGGTGCAGCTGGCTAAACCTTGCCAGCAACGGTACCACGACCCGCGAACCATACTCAGGCGTGGTGGTGATCCGCAATTCCCCCGTGAGTCCTGCATGATTCGCGCGAACATCATCCTGCAGCCGTTCTGCGTCCTTCAGAAGCGCCACGCTGCGCTGATGAAAAAGCGCTCCCGCCTCGGTTAACGTCAGGCGGCGGGTGGAGCGCAGCAGCAGCGTCACCCCCAGCTCGGCTTCGAGCTGGCGAATATTGAAGCTGACCACGGCTTTTGTCAGACCCAGCGCATCGGCTGCGGCAGTAAAGCTGCCGGTATCGGCCACCGCAACAAACATCTGCGTCCGCTGTAGGTTAATCATCATTACGCCTTTTACCGTCAAAATTTTTTTGACAGTATATCGCGCTTTGTCAGGTTTATCCGTGCTTCCGGGGTCGATACGATACGCCACCTCACGGGAGGATCCACCATGACATATCGCAGCAAAGTCGCCGCTGTCTATCTGCTGGGCTTTTTTCTTGATTTGATCAACATGTTTATTGCCAGCGTCGCTTTTCCGGCGATGGCGCAAGCTCTTAACGCCACGCCTTCAGCGCTTGCCTGGGTCAGTAACGGGTACATTGCCGGCCTGACGCTGGCGATCCCGTTTAGCAGCATGCTCACGCGCCGCTTCGGACCAAAGCGGGTCATCCTGATCTCGCTTTTTCTGTTCAGCGCGGCTTCTGCTGCGGCAGGCTTGTCTGCAACGCTGGAAAGCCTTATTGCCTGGCGCGTGCTGCAGGGCGTGGGCGGTGGCTTACTGATCCCCGTCGGACAGGCGCTGACCTGGCAACTGTTTCAGCCTCACGAGCGAGCCAGACTCTCCTCGGCGGTCATGCTGGTCGCGCTGCTTGCTCCCGCCTGCTCCCCCGCTATCGGGGGCCTGCTGGTGCAGATGCTAAGCTGGCGGTGGATATTTTTCGCGACGCTTCCGGTGGCCATCGTGACCTTTGTGTTGGCCTGCCTGTGGCTTAAACATGAAATACCCGCGATGAAAGCGGCCAGGCTGCTCAACCTGCGGTTGCTCGCGGACCCGCTTTTGCGTTTTGCCATGCTTGTCTATGTATGCGTTCCTGGCGTATTTATCGGGGTGAACGTTACGGGCATGTTTTATCTTCAGCACGAGGCGAACATGAGTCCAGCCGCAACGGGTATGCTCATGCTGCCGTGGTCCGTGGCATCGTTTATCGCCATCACGGCGACGGGACGCTATTTTAACCGTATCGGCCCACAGCCGCTGATTGTTATCGGCTGCCTGCTGCAGGCGACGGGCATTCTGCTTTTGCTTAACGTCAGTTCGGCTACGCTGCTTCCTGTCGTTGCGTTTACCCTGATGGGCGCGGGGGGAAGCCTGTGCAGCAGTACCGCTCAGAGCAGCGCTTTTCTGACAACGCGCAGGGAAGAGATGCCGGATGCCAGCGCGCTGTGGAATCTCAATCGTCAGTTGAGCTTTTTTGCCGGTGCCCTGCTGCTGGCAGAGGTGCTGAGTCTGGCGCAGAGTTATCTGGCGCCACTCGCCGCCTGGCACGGAATGTTTCTTTTTGCCGCAGGCATGACCCTATTGCCTTTACTGTACGTTTTCCGACTTAACAATACGCAGGTGCTCGCCCAGCTGCGACAGGAGAATTCATGACGCCTTTTGAACACGACATTATCGACCTCCACATTGCGCTTGAAAACTGGTTAGGCAAAGGCGAAGGCGACTCCGACGCCCTGCTCGCCCGTTTCCGGCCAGATTTTCTGATGATCCCACCGGGTGGCGTTCATATCGACTATCACGGCCTTGTGGACTTTCTGCACAGTCAGCGAGGAAGCCGCCCCGGACTGAAGATCGTCATTGACGAATTATCCACGATCGAGCGCTGGGATCGTGGCGCGCTACTGCACTACCGGGAGACGCAAACCCGGCCGGACCTGCCCGTCAACGTGCGCTGGTCAACCGCGGTGCTTAATCAGGAAGGCGGCGGGATTACATGGCGTCTGCTGCACGAAACGGCCCAGCCGTAGCACAAAAGAAAAAGGCCCGTCTCACGACGGGCCTTTTTTGACGAAAGGATGCTTATTCGCGGAACAACGCTTCGATATTCAGACCTTGCCCCTGCAGGATTTCACGCAGGCGGCGCAGACCTTCTACCTGAATCTGACGAACACGTTCACGGGTCAGGCCAATTTCGCGGCCGACGTCTTCCAGTGTCGCAGCTTCATACCCCAGTAAACCGAAACGACGTGCCAGCACTTCACGCTGTTTGGCGTTCAGTTCGAACAGCCATTTGACGATGCTCTGCTTCATGTCATCGTCCTGCGTGGTGTCTTCCGGGCCGTTGTCTTTTTCATCGGCCAGGATGTCCAGCAGCGCTTTTTCGGAGTCGCCACCCAGCGGGGTGTCAACCGAGGTAATGCGCTCGTTGAGACGCAGCATACGGCTTACGTCATCAACCGGTTTGTCGAGTTGTTCGGCAATTTCTTCTGCGCTTGGCTCGTGGTCCAGTTTATGGGACAACTCGCGCGCGGTACGCAGATAAACGTTCAACTCTTTGACGATGTGGATCGGCAGTCGGATCGTACGGGTCTGGTTCATAATAGCCCGTTCGATGGTCTGACGAATCCACCAGGTCGCGTAGGTTGAGAAACGGAACCCGCGTTCCGGGTCAAACTTCTCAACTGCGCGGATGAGACCTAAGTTGCCCTCTTCAATCAGATCCAGCAGAGCCAGACCACGATTGCCGTAACGGCGGGCAATTTTCACGACCAGTCGCAGGTTACTTTCGATCATGCGACGACGCGAGGCAACATCACCACGCAAAGCACGACGTGCGAAATAGACTTCTTCTTCGGCCGTTAGCAGTGGGGAGTAACCAATCTCCCCAAGGTAAAGCTGAGTCGCGTCCAGTACACGCTGTGTGGCGCCCTGCGATAACAGCTCTTCTTCAGCCAAATCGTTATCACTGGGTTCCTCTTCTACTAAGGCTTTTTCGTCAAAAGCCTCTGCTCCGTTCTCATCAAATTCCGCGTCTTCATTTAAATCATGAACTTTCAGCGTATTCTGACTCATAAGGTGGCTCCTACCCGTGATCCCTGAACGAGACACCCTGGCTGGCATGCCCCGTCAATTTATCGCTGCGGCAAGTACTGCAGCGGGTTTACGGATTTCCCCTTGTAACGAATTTCAAAATGCAAGCGTGTAGAACTGGTTCCGGTGCTACCCATGGTAGCGATTTTTTGCCCCGCCTTAACTTCTTGTTGTTCCCGGACCAGCATTGTGTCGTTATGGGCGTAGGCACTCAGGTAATCATCGTTATGTTTGATGATAATCAGATTACCGTAACCGCGCAGCGCGTTACCGGCATACACAACGCGTCCGTCTGCGGTCGCGATGATAGCCTGTCCTTTACTGCCTGCGATATCGATCCCTTTGTTCCCACCCTCAGAGGTTGCGAAGTTCTCGATAATCTTGCCGTCGGTTGGCCAGCGCCATGCGGTGATGGACGAACTGGCATTCTGACTGCTTGCAGTCGGTTCAGTAGAGCTAACCACAGGTGCCGTGGTCGGTGCTGTGACAACAGTCGCAGTCCCTTTATTATTCGGCAACATTTTGTTAGCAGTCTGATCACCTGAATCCTCAGAATACGTAATTACAGGTTGTGAAGCAACCACCGTGGTGGATTTTTGTGCAGGCTTAACGCTGTTATTTTGAGCCGTCACATCGGCCGCTGAAACCGTATTACCAGGCGTCAGTGGCGTACCCGTTGCGTTGCCCACCTGGAGCGTTTGGCCAACTTCCAGAGCATACGGGGCCTGGACGTTATTACGCTGCGCGAGGTCACGGAAATCGTTCCCGGTGATCCAGGCAATGTAGAACAGCGTATCGCCGCGCTTCACGGTATAGGTGCTGCCGCCGGTATAGCTGCCTTTCGGAATGTTCCCATACTGGCGGTTATAGACTATGCGGCCATTTTGGGTCTGAACAGGCTGTTCAACTGGCTGAATCTGCGTTGGCTGTGTAACAGGATGTTGCACAGGCTGAATTTGTGGTGTTTGCTGCGGCGCAGCAGTACCCATTTTAGGCGGAGGCGTGATCAACATTCCGCTGGACGTGTTACCGGAGCCGCTGTTTCCCCCGACGGAACTGACGGGCGCAGGCGCGTTGTTGGAACTTGTACAGCCTGCCAGCCAGAGCGAAACCAGTGATAATGCCGCAACACGGCTGATGGTGAATTTAGGGCTTCCCGCGCTCATTTATCCCCCAGGAATGTGTTAACTACCAGTGACTTAAAATTTACCGTGATGACACGAATCTTTCGCGCCACACCATACGCTGAATTTGCCTTAATAACCCTGGATAAATCCGAGTCTCAGGCCAACTCCCCCTTTACCAGAGGCACAAAGCGCACGGCTTCCACGGTGTCGATAATATACTCGCCGCCGCGCCGACGAACGCGCTTTAATAGCTGCTGCTCGTCCCCGACGGGCAGAACAAGAATGCCCCCCTCATCCAGCTGCGACAAGAGCGCTGCGGGAATTTCAGGCGGAGCCGCCGTCACGATGATAGCGTCAAACGGGGCGCGAGCCTGCCAACCCTGCCATCCATCACCGTGTCGTGTCGAAACATTATGTAAATCAAGTTGTTTCAGGCGACGACGCGCCTGCCATTGCAAACCTTTGATCCGCTCTACGGAACAGACATGGTGTACCAGATGCGCCAGGATGGCGGTCTGATAACCCGACCCGGTGCCAATCTCCAGCACGCGTGAGTCGGGCGTGAGCTCCAGCAGCTCCGTCATCCGCGCCACCATATAAGGCTGCGAAATCGTCTGGCCTTGCCCGATGGGCAGCGCTACGTTTTCCCACGCTTTGTGTTCAAACGCCTCGTCTACAAATTTCTCACGCGGGACCTGAGCGAGCGCTTCAAGCACGTGCTCGTCGCGGATCCCCTGTGCGCGAAGTTGTTCCAGAAGAGTTTGTACACGTTTGCTTACCATTGCGCGTTCACTCCTGCGCGATCCAGCCAGCCCGACACCACATCATGCGCGCTATACGCGGTTAAATCTACGTGCAGCGGAGTGACCGAGACATAGCCATCATCCACGGCGGCAAAGTCGGTGTCCGGACCCGCATCGCACTTATCGCCAGGAGGCCCGATCCAGTAAAGCGTGTTGCCGCGAGGATCCTGCTGCGGGATCACCTGATCGGCCGGATGCCGGCTTCCGCAGCGCGTAACGCGAATGCCCTTAATTTCATTGAGAGGAAGATCCGGCACGTTGATGTTGAGAATGCGCCCGGTACGCAGCGGCTCGCGGCCTAGCGCCCGCAGGATCGAGCAGGTCACCGCGGCGGCGGTATCGTAGTGCGTGTGGCCGTTTAACGAGACCGCCAGCGCCGGGAACCCCAGATGGCGCCCTTCCATTGCCGCCGCTACCGTTCCGGAGTAAATCACGTCATCGCCGAGGTTCGGCCCGGCGTTAATGCCGGAGACGACGATATCCGGACGCGGGCGCATCAGCGCGTTCACGCCCAGAAACACGCAGTCCGTCGGCGTGCCCATCTGCACGGCAATATCGCCATTTTCAAAGGTAAAGGTGCGAAGCGACGACTCCAGCGTCAGTGAGTTAGACGCTCCACTGCGGTTACGATCGGGGGCCACGACCTGCACATCCGCAAATTCACGGAGGTGCTTCGCCAGGGTCTGAATGCCCGGCGCGTGGATCCCGTCATCGTTACTCAGCAATATTCGCATAATCACCCGAGGTGTTGATTAGTTCCCTGACAACACTGGTGGCAAAGCTACCTGCCGGCAGCCAGAAGCGTAACTCGACGGTCACGTCATCCCACCAGTTCCAGCTTAACTGCTGCGGATAGAGCAGCATCGCGCGGCGCGCTGCTTCGACTTTTTCCCGCACCAGCAAGGATTGTAATTCCGGCGCATCCGTCACGGCGGACTGCTCAGCGCTCAACGCGTCGCCCTGGGTGCCCCAGTCGCCTGAGCCCGGCAAAGCTGCGGTAATCATCAGCGCTTTGGCATCCACGCGCGACTGCACATCGGCCATTTCTTCGGCCGTTGCCACAAACCAGCTTCCGCGTCCCGCTAATTGTAGCGCATCGCCAACAACAACTTGATTCGCGTCCGGTTTTTTCAGCCTTTCGCTCACAATCTGATTAAACAACGCGCTGCGGGCCGCCGACAACCAAAAACTGCGTTTATTCCTGTCGCGCACCGGCGCATCGCTTTGCGCCCAGCGCAGCGCGCCCTGCAGGTTGCTGCCGCCAATGCCAAAGCGCTGCGCGCCAAAGTAGTTCGGAACGCCGCGTTCATTAATGGCGTTGAGACGTTTTTCAACGTCTTCTCGATCGGTCACTTCGCGCAGCACCAGCGTAAACGCGTTGCCTTTCAACGCCCCCAGGCGCAGCTTGCGCTTGTGGCGGGCGTACTCCAGCACCTTACAGCCTTCAAGCTCAAATTTGCTTAAATCAGGCATCGCATTGCCGGGCACGCGGGCGCAGAGCCACTGCTCGGTGACAGCGTGTTTATCTTTCTGCCCGGCAAAGCTCACTTCCCGGGCGTGAATTTTGAGGAATTTTGCCAGCGCGTCGGCCACAAAGCGGGTGTTGCAGCCGTTTTTCAGAATACGCACCAGGATATGTTCGCCTTCGCCATCGGGTTCAAAGCCCAGATCCTCAACCACGAGGAAATCTTCCGGGCTGGCTTTCAGCACCCCGTTCCCCTGCGGCTTACCGTGCAGGTATGTCAGGTTATCGAAGTCCGTCATTTTGCCGCCTTCACCAGCAGCGCCACGGCTTCACAGGCAATCCCTTCGCCACGACCGGTAAAGCCCAGCTTCTCCGTGGTGGTGGCTTTGACGTTGACGTCGTCCATATGGCAGCCCAGATCTTCAGCGATAAATACGCGCATCTGCGGAATGTGCGGCAGCATTTTCGGGGCCTGGGCAATAATCGTCACGTCGACGTTGCCGAGGGTGTAACCTTTCGCCTGAATACGGCGCCACGCTTCGCGCAGCAATTCGCGGCTGTCCGCCCCTTTAAAGGCCGGGTCGGTGTCCGGGAACAGCTTGCCGATATCACCCAGCGCGGCAGCGCCGAGTAGCGCGTCGGTCAGCGCATGCAGCGCCACGTCGCCATCAGAATGCGCCAGCAGCCCTTTTTCGTAAGGAATACGTACGCCGCCAATGATAATTGGGCCTTCTCCGCCAAAGGCGTGTACATCAAAACCGTGTCCAATTCGCATTATGCCTTCTCCTGATGGGTCGAACGGGTAAGATAAAATTCCGCGAGCTGTAAATCTTCCGGGCGCGTCACTTTTATATTATCAGCGCGCCCTTCAACAAGCGTGGGGTGAAAACCGCAATACTCCAGCGCGGAGGCTTCGTCCGTGATGGTCGCGCCTTCATTAAGGGCACGCGTTAAGCAGTCGTGGAGCAGTTCGCGGGGGAAAAATTGCGGCGTCAGCGCGTGCCATAAGTCGACGCGCTCAACGGTGTGGGCGATAGCACGCTTGCCCGGCTCGGCACGCTTCATGGTGTCGCGCACCGGCGCGGCCAGAATGCCGCCCACTTTACTGGTTTCGCTCAGCGCCAGCAGGCGTGCCAGGTCGTCCTGATGCAGGCACGGACGTGCCGCGTCATGGACCAGCACCCACTGGGCGCTTCCGGCAGCCTGAATGCCCGCCAGCACGGAATCGGCGCGCTCGGCGCCGCCATCAACTACGGTAATCTGTGGGTGGTTTGCCAGCGGCAGCTGCGCAAAGCGGGCATCGCCGGGACTGATGGCGATGACCACGTGCGTCACCCGCGGGTGCGCCAGCAGCGCCGCCACGGCGTGCTCAAGGATCGTTTTATCGCCAATTGAGAGGTACTGCTTGGGACATTCTGTCTGCATGCGCCGGCCAAAACCTGCGGCCGGCACCACGGCACATACGTCCGAAAAAGTTGCTGCCATGTCGTAATCCTGGGCCTGATTATCGATTGTTTTGTGCTGAGCCCTGATTGCGTTTAGACGCATCCGGAACCAGACGATAAAAGGTTTCGCCCGGCTTAGTCATACTGAGTTCATTGCGTGCGCGCTCCTCAATCGCCTCCTGGCCGCCATTGAGGTCATCAATTTCAGCAAAGAGTTGATCGTTACGCGCCTTAAGTTTGGCATTTGTTGCCTGCTGAGCCGCGACGTCATCGCTCACCCGGCTGTAGTCGTGCAGCCCGTTCTTACCGAACCACAACGAATATTGCAGCCAGACCAGCAAAGCCAGCAACAGCAGCGTTAGTTTACCCATCCTGCCCCCTGAAAAAACGGCATCATCATCCCATAACTTTCCGTTCGACTCTACTGCGGGGTTTTAATTATGTCGCAAGTTAGCCCATTAGCCATAAAAACAGCAGGCCAAAGATGACGACAACGGTGGCAATCGTGATAACCGTACTGTACAGGAGCTTGCCGTTGAAAAGGGAGTGCAGCGCAACCCCGACAACGACCGCAACGGGCATCAGCGCCAGGAAGAAGGGCCAGGTGTAGAGAAAGAAGAAAAGGGTGTTACCACCGTAGATCAAAAACGGAATACCCAGCGCCAGTAACCACGACGCAAAGCCGACTATCGCCCCAGGGAAGGACCAGGTCGTCTCATTGTCGGTGGTTAACGGTTCCGACCCGGTGGTGATAATGTAGTTTTCACTGTTGCGCATAGCTAATCCTGTGACCGTGACTCATCGTTCGGGAAGACAGCTCCCGAACGATACCGCCTCAGGATCTGATAATATCGTCCCGTCTGAGCAGGTCTAATAATTGGCTTACTAAATTTGTTACCAATTGTTGACCTTCCAGGTGAATCTCAGGCGATTCAGGCGCTTCGTAAACCGAGTCAATTCCGGTGAAGTTTCGCAGCTCGCCGGCACGCGCTTTTTTGTACAGCCCTTTCGGATCGCGCGCTTCGCAGATCTCCAGCGGCGTATCGACAAACACTTCGATAAAGCGATCCTGACCCACGCGCTCGCGCACCATCTGGCGCTCTGCGCGGTGTGGCGAGATAAACGCCGTCAGCACCACCAGCCCGGCGTCTGCCATCAGGCTGGCGACTTCACCTACCCGGCGAATGTTCTCTTTGCGGTCGTCGTCGCTGAACCCCAAATCGCTGCACAGGCCGTGACGCACGTTGTCGCCATCCAGCAGGTAGGTACTTACTCCCTGCTGATGCAGCGCCTCTTCCAGCGCGCCCGCCACCGTGGATTTACCGGAGCCAGACAGCCCGGTAAACCACAGCACCACCCCACGGTGGCCATGAAGCTGTTCGCGCTGGGCGACGGTGACCGGATGAGGATGCCAGACGACGTTCTCATCATGGGCGGCCATTACTTGCCTCCCAGCAGATCGCGGGCGCCCCAGTGCGGGAAGTGCTTACGCACCAGCGCGTTCAGCTCCAGCTCGAAGGCGCTGAACTCAGAGGTCACGCTCGCCTGCGCGTTAGGCTCGCGCACCATGCCCGCGCCGACGGTAACGTTGGTCAGGCGGTCAATAAAGATCAGCCCGCCCGTCACCGGGTTCTGCTGATACGGATCCAGCACCAGCGGCTCGTCGAAGGTCAGATCCACCAGGCCAATACCGTTCAGCGGCAGCTCGCTCACATCACGGTGGGTCAGGTTGTTGATGTCCACCTGGAACTGAATGCCGTCCACGCGGGCGCGGGTTTTCTTGCCCGCAATTTTGATGTCGTAGCTCTGGCCTGCGGTCAGCGGCTGTTCGGCCATCCACACCACGTCCACGGACGCGCCCTGCACCGCCGCCAGCGTCTCCTGCGCGTCGACCAGCAGGTCACCGCGGCTGATATCAATTTCGTCTTTCAGCACCAGCGTGACCGCTTCCCCTGCCCCGGCTTCCTGCAGATCGCCGTCGAAGGTCACGATACGTGCAATTGCTGACTCCACGCCGGATGGCAGCACCTTCACGCGCTGCCCCACCTTCACGGAACCGGAAGCAATAGTGCCGGAGAAGCCGCGGAAATCGAGGTTTGGACGGTTCACGTACTGCACCGGGAAGCGCATTGGCTGAGTGTCGACCACGCGATGAATTTCAACGGTTTCGAGCACTTCCAGCAGCGTCGGGCCGCTGTACCACGGCATGTTTGCGCTCTGGGAGGCGACGTTATCCCCTTCCAGCGCCGAGAGCGGCACAAAGCGAATATCCAGGTTGCCCGGCAGCTGTTCGGCAAAGGTCAGGTAGCTCTGGCGGATCTCCTCGAATTTTTCTTCGCTGAAGTTCACCAGATCCATCTTGTTGACCGCCACCACCAGGTGCTTGATCCCCAGCAAAGTGGAGATAAAGCTGTGGCGACGGGTTTGATCCAGCACGCCTTTACGGGCGTCCATCAGCAGGATCGCCAGATCGCAGGTGGATGCGCCGGTCGCCATATTGCGGGTGTACTGCTCGTGCCCCGGGGTGTCGGCAATAATAAACTTGCGCTTCTCGGTGGAGAAATAGCGATAGGCCACGTCAATAGTGATGCCCTGCTCGCGCTCCGCCTGCAGGCCGTCCACCAGCAGCGCCAGGTCAAGTTTTTCGCCCTGGGTGCCGTGACGCTTGCTGTCGTTATGCAGGGAAGAGAGCTGATCTTCATAAATCTGGCGCGTGTCGTGCAGCAGGCGGCCAATCAGGGTACTTTTCCCGTCATCCACGCTGCCGCAGGTCAGAAAGCGCAGCAGGCTTTTATGTTGTTGGGCGTGCAGATACGCTTCCACGCCGCCTTCGTTGGCAATTTGTTGAGCAATAGTGGTGTTCATGGCGGCTCCTTAGAAATAACCCTGACGTTTCTTCAGCTCCATGGAGCCTGCCTGGTCGCGGTCAATCACGCGCCCCTGTCGCTCGCTGGTGGTGGACACCAGCATCTCTTCGATGATCTCCGGCAGCGTCTGCGCGTTCGATTCCACCGCGCCGGTCAGCGGCCAGCAGCCGAGGGTACGGAAACGGACCATCTGTTTTTTGATCACTTCACCCGGCTGCAGATCGATACGATCGTCGTCAATCATCATCAGCATGCCGTCGCGCTCCAGCACCGGGCGCTCGGCGGCCAGGTACAGCGGAACAATCTCGATGTTTTCCAGATAGATGTACTGCCAGATATCCAGCTCGGTCCAGTTAGAGAGCGGGAAGACGCGAATGCTTTCGCCCTTGTTGATCTGGCCGTTGTAGTTGTGCCACAGCTCCGGGCGCTGGTTTTTCGGATCCCAGCGATGGAAGCGGTCGCGGAAGGAGTAGATTCGCTCTTTGGCGCGGGATTTTTCTTCGTCACGCCGCGCGCCGCCGAAGGCCGCGTCAAAACCGTACTTGTTCAGCGCCTGCTTCAGCCCTTCGGTTTTCATGATGTCGGTATGCTTGGCGCTGCCGTGGACGAACGGGTTAATGCCCATCGCCACCCCTTCCGGATTTTTGTGCACCAGCAGCTCGCAGCCGTAGGCTTTGGCGGTACGGTCGCGGAATTCGTACATTTCGCGGAATTTCCAGCCGGTATCCACGTGCAGCAGCGGGAACGGCAGCGTGCCCGGATAAAACGCTTTACGCGCCAGGTGCAGCATGACGCTGGAATCTTTACCGATGGAGTACATCATCACCGGGTTAGAGAACTCGGCGGCCACTTCGCGGATAATATGGATACTTTCCGCTTCGAGCTGCCGCAGGTGAGTAAGTCGTTTTTGGTCCATAACCGTTCCTTAAGCCAAATTTACAACAGAAGAACCAAAGCCTTCTGTATCGGTTGTGTGTTGGAACCAGGCGAGGGTGCTGTGCAGCTGCACCACCTCTCCCACCACGATCAGGGCAGGCATCGGGGCGTCTTTCGCCAGGGTTGCAAGGTCTTGTAATGTGCCGATAGCAACATGCTGATCGACGCGCGTACCGCGAGAAATGACGGCAATGGGCGTCGTCGCCTCGCGACCGTGCTGAATAAGCTGTTCGCTGATGTCCGCAGCCTTCATCGTGCCCATGTATATCGCCAGCGTTTGTCGGCTCTGGGCGAGGTGCGACCAGTCAAACGGCGTGCTGTCGGCCTTGTAGTGCCCGGTCACAAAGGTGACGCTCTGGGCGTAATCGCGATGGGTCAGCGGAATGCCGGCGTAGGCCGTCACCGCAGAGGCCGCCGTGATGCCGGGCACCACCTGGAACGGCACGCCAGCTTCGGCTGCCGCCTGCAGTTCTTCACCGCCGCGACCGAAAATGAACGGGTCGCCCCCTTTCAGGCGCACCACGGTTTTGCCCGCTTTCGCGGCGGCAATCAGCATCTGGTTGGTATCGTGCTGCGGCACGGAGTGTTCCCCCGCCCGTTTGCCGACGCAGATTTGCTCCGCATCGCGACGGATCAGCTCGCGCACGCCATCGGTGACCAGGTGGTCGTAGAACACCACGTCCGCATCCTGCAAAACCTGCAGGCCGCGCAGCGTCAGCAAACCGGCATCCCCCGGCCCGGCTCCCACCAGAATAATTTCCCCGCCCGTACTGCCGGGGTTATCCAGTTCGTCTTCGAGAATTTTCTGCGCCGCCGTCTCATTGCCCGCCTGCATCAGGCTGGCAAAGCGGCCGCGAAATACGCGCTCCCAGAAGCGACGGCGTTCCGTCACGCTGGTCAGGCGGTTTTTTAAATGGTTGCGCCAGTAGCTGGCTTTCTCCGCCATGCGTCCGAGGCTGGTCGGCAGCAGCGCTTCGATCTTTTCCCGCAGCACGCGCGCCAGCACCGGCGCGGTGCCGCCGGAGGAGATCGCCACCAGCAGCGGCGAGCGGTCAACGATCGACGGGAAGATAAACGAGCATAAAGGCTGGTCGTCCACCACGTTCACCAGACGGTAACGGGCCTGGGCCGCGTCGGAGACCCGCCGGTTAAGTTCCCGATTTTCAGTCGCCGCAATCACCAGCACCACGCTGTCGATCTGTGACTCGTCGAAATCCGCCTCTTCAACAACCCGCACCTGTGCCCCTGCGCGCTGCAAAAACGCGATTTTGCGATCGGCAATTTCTCCCGTGCCGACAACCAGTACCGGTCGGTCTTTTAAGGCGGCAAAAAGGGGCAGATAGTCCACAGGCAACAACTCACTAACAACGAGGAATAGAGGGACTATAGGGGGCGGCTTAGATCGAATGAAATTACGAATTGGAATGAGTAGTTACTCAATGGAATAACGCCGTGAAAAAGCAAATACCAAAAAATGCTTAACACGCGAAATTTCGGGCATTTAAGAGCAATTCAAATTGTGTATGGACGATCACAGTTTCATACTATGCACGTTATTATTTTGCTCTGTTTTTAAGGACTCACTATGTTTTCCGCAACGCGCCACCGTATTGCTGCCCTGGCGCTCGGCGTTTGCTTTATCCTTCCGGCTCAGGCAAAAAATCAACCTTATGGTGAAATCGCCACTAAGCAGGCGCGACATATTGCGACGGTTTTCCCTGGCCGCATGACCGGTTCACCCGCGGAGATGCTCTCCGCCGACTATATTCGCCAGCAGTTTGCACAGATGGGCTACCAGAGTGACATACGCTCGTTTCACAGCCGCTACATCTATACCTCACGCAATAAAATGCAAAACTGGCATAACGTGACCGGCAGCACGGTGATTGCGGCGCATGAGGGGAAAGCGGCTGAGCAGATTATTATCATGGCGCACCTGGATACCTATGCGCCAATGAGCGACGCCGATATTGATAATAACCTCGGGGGACTGACGCTGCAGGGCATGGACGATAACGCAGCGGGTCTCGGCGTGATGCTTGAACTGGCTGAACGCCTTAAAAATATTCCGACGAAATACGGTATTCGCTTTGTGGCGACCAGCGGCGAAGAAGAAGGAAAACTCGGCGCTGAGAATCTCCTTAAACGGATGAGCGCTGAGGAGAAGAAAAATACGCTGCTGGTGATTAACCTCGATAACCTGATCGTGGGCGATAAGCTCTATTTTAATAGTGGACAGAGCACGCCGAGCAGCGTGCGTAAACTCACCCGCGACCGCGCGCTGGCGCTTGCCCGTACGCATGGCGTCTATGCCGCAACAAACCCAGGCGGTAACCCGGATTATCCAAAAGGCACTGGCTGTTGTAACGACGGGGAAGTGTTTGATAAGGCAGGCATTCCGGTGCTGTACGTCGAGGCGACGAACTGGGCGCTGGGCAAAAAGGATGGCTATCAGCAGCGCGCTAAATCGAAAGCGTTCCCGGACGGGACCAGCTGGCATGACGTGCGGCTGGATAATCAGCAGCACATTGATAAAACGCTGCCGCAGCGGATTGAGCACCGCAGCCGGGATGTCGTGAAAGTGATGCTGCCGCTGGTGAAGGAGCTGGCGAAAGCGGGCAAAGCCTGATGTTTTTAAGTATAGCGGGGCCTGATGCCCTCACCCCAACCCTCTCCCACAGGGCTGAGGGTTCCCCAGAAAAATGAAAAGCACGATGAAGTGTGATCTACTGGTTGCGCTAACAAATCAGAAGAG
>NZ_JADBRF010000026.1:0-53447 GCF_014930485.1 Enterobacter cloacae complex sp. P47BA
ACCATGGGTAAAGGATGTTAAAAAGTGTTCACCATGTCCCCGAACACCTGTCTACCATGTCCCCGGACTGTACAGGGAGAGGGTTGGGGTGAGGGCAACAGCCCGCATAATACCCCTTCATTTCCCACAATGTTCCAGCGTATAATCCCCGCCCTTTTGTCTATTTTTTCTTCGGAAGCACTATGAGCGCAATTTCCCTGATCCAGCCGGATCGTGACCTCTTCTCCTGGCCCCAGTACTGGGCGGCCTGCTTTGGACCGGCGCCGTTCCTGCCGATGTCCCGGGAAGAGATGGACCAACTGGGCTGGGACAGCTGCGATATCATTCTGGTCACGGGCGATGCCTACGTTGACCACCCGAGCTTCGGCATGGCCATCTGTGGCCGTATGCTCGAAGCGCAGGGCTTCCGCGTGGGGATCATCTCCCAGCCCGACTGGAACAGCAAAGACGACTTCATGCGTCTGGGAAAACCAAACCTGTTCTTCGGCGTGACCGCCGGCAACATGGACTCGATGATCAACCGCTATACCGCCGACCGTAAGCTGCGCCATGACGACGCCTACACGCCGGATAACGTGGCGGGCAAACGTCCGGACCGCGCGACCCTGGTTTATACCCAGCGCTGCAAAGAAGCCTGGAAAGACGTGCCGGTGATCCTCGGCGGCATCGAGGCGAGCCTGCGCCGCACCGCGCACTACGACTACTGGTCAGATACCGTGCGCCGCTCGGTGCTGGTGGACTCCAAGGCCGACATGCTGATTTACGGTAACGGCGAGCGTCCGCTGGTGGAGGTGGCGCACCGTCTGTCGCAGGGCGAGCCGGTAAGCAGCATCCGCGACGTGCGCAATACTGCGATCATGGTGAAAGAAGCGCTGCCGGGCTGGAGCGGGGTGGATTCCCGCATTATTGATATGCCGGGCAAAATCGACCCGATCCCGCACCCGTACGGTGAAGATCTGCCGTGTGCCGATAACAAGCCGGTTGAGCCGAAGAAAGCGGAAGCGAAGGCTATCGTTGTGCAGCCGCCGCGCCCGAAGCCGTGGGAAAAGACCTACGTGCTGCTGCCGTCCTATGAGAAGGTGAAAGCCGACAAGGTGCTCTACGCGCACGCGTCCCGTATTCTGCACCATGAAACCAACCCGGGCTGCGCCCGCGCGCTAATGCAGAAGCACGGCGAGCGCTTCATCTGGATCAACCCGCCGGCGATCCCGCTCTCCACCGAAGAGATGGACAGCGTCTTTGCGCTGCCGTACAAGCGCGTGCCACACCCGGCGTACGGTAACGCCCGTATCCCGGCGTATGAGATGATCCGCTTCTCGATCAACATCATGCGCGGCTGCTTCGGCGGCTGCTCCTTCTGCTCCATTACCGAGCACGAAGGCCGTATTATCCAGAGCCGCTCTGAGGATTCGATCATCAATGAGATCGAAGCCATTCGCGACTCGGTGCCGGGCTTTACCGGCGTGATCTCCGATCTCGGCGGCCCAACCGCGAACATGTATATGCTGCGCTGCAAGTCGCCGCGCGCGGAGCAGACCTGCCGTCGTCTCTCCTGCGTCTACCCGAGCATTTGCGAGCACATGGATACTAACCACGAGCCGACGATCAACCTCTACCGCCGCGCGCGCGACCTGAAGGGCATCAAAAAGATCCTCATCGCCTCCGGGGTACGTTACGACATCGCCGTGGAAGATCCTCGCTATATCAAAGAGCTGGCGACGCACCATGTCGGCGGTTATCTGAAGATTGCGCCGGAGCACACCGAAGAAGGCCCGCTGTCGAAGATGATGAAGCCGGGCATGGGCAGCTACGATCGCTTTAAGCAGCTGTTCGACACCTACTCGAAGCAGGCGGGCAAAGAGCAGTATCTGATCCCGTACTTCATCTCCGCGCATCCTGGCACGCGCGATGAAGACATGGTGAACCTGGCGCTGTGGCTGAAGCAGCGTCGCTTCCGTCTGGATCAGGTGCAGAACTTCTATCCTTCACCGCTCGCCAACTCGACGACCATGTATTACACCGGCAAAAACCCGCTGAGTAAGATTGGCTACAAGAGTGAAGAGGTGGTGGTGCCGAAAGGGGATAAACAGCGTCGTCTGCATAAGGCGCTGCTGCGTTACCACGACCCGAAAAACTGGCCGCTGATCCGCCAGGCGCTGGAAGAGATGGGTAAAAAACACCTTATTGGTTCGCGCCGCGACTGCCTGGTTCCGGCTCCTACGCTGGATGAGATGCGCGAAGCGCGTCGCCAGAACCGCAATACGCGCCCGGCGCTGACCAAACATACGCCGATTGTGCATCAGCGTTCGAACGGTGGGGCGGGAACGAAGAAGAATGTAAAACGTAAGAGCGGTTAAACGTTTTGCCCGGTGGCGCTACGTTTACCGGGCCTACAGGTCAGCGCGTAGGCCGGGTAAGGCGAAGCCGCCACCCGGCTTTTTTACGCGATTAACCGCCAAACTGATCCGGGTCCGGCCCAAGCCGCTTACCTTTATCCAGCTTCGCAATTTCACCCAGCTCGTCTTTGTCCAGTCGGAAATCCCAGACGTCGAAGTTCTCGGCAATGCGCGACGGCGTGACCGATTTCGGGATCACCACCAGGCCGTTGTCCAGATGCCAGCGAATGACGATCTGCGCCGGGGTTTTGCCGTATTTATCCGCCAGGTCGCGGATGATTTTCTGATCGAACACGCCTTCACCGCCCTGCGCCAGCGGGCTCCAGGACTCGGTCTGGATCTTGTGGGTGGCGTTCCAGGCGTGAAGCTGGCGCTGCTGCAGCAGCGGGTGCAGCTCGATCTGGTTAATCACCGGAGCGACGCCCGTTTCGTCAATCAGGCGCTGCAGGTGATGCACCTGGAAGTTACAGACGCCGATGCTTTTCACCAGCCCCTCTTTCTGCAGTTCAATCATCCCTTTCCAGGCGTCAACGTAATGGTCGATGGCCGGAACCGGCCAGTGCATCAGGTACAGATCGACGAAATCAAGCTGGAGTTTCTCCAGGCTCTCCTGCAACGCTTCGCGGGGGCGCTTTTGATCGTCGTTCCACAGTTTAGTGGTGATGAACAGCTCATCGCGAGGGACGCCGGCGCTGGCCAGCGCGGTCCCCACGCCGTCCTCGTTTTTGTACGCGGCGGCGGTATCAATCGACCGATAGCCGACTTCGAGTGCTTTATGAATGGCGGAGACGACCTCGTCGTTACCGGCTTTCCATACACCTAGCCCCAGCTGGGGCATCACGTTGCCGTCCTGCAGCTTGATTACGGTTTGGTTTGCCATTTTTCCTCCTTCAGGTGCGCATCGCCGGAGGGGGACTCCGGCGATGGGGTGTGCATTAAGTCTGGACGAAATGTCAAAAAACGAAAGTCAGGATGCCAAAAACGCTTAGCGTGCCGCTTCGTAGATTCGACGGCTGACGTCCAGCGTAATGTCGCCATGCTCGCCCAACTGGGTCATGCCGTGCTCTTCAAGTTTTGCCAGCAGGGCAGGGATGGAGCTGCCGTCCAGGCCGTAGCCGGACAGACGCGTTGGCACGCCCAGGCTTTCAAAGAAGTTACGGGTCGCTGCAATGGCGGCATCAATACGCGCATCGTCAGAACCCTCGGTGATGTTCCACACGCGCTCGGCGTACTGCAGCAGTTTGGCGCGTTTGGTATCCCGTTTTTCATTCCACAGGGCAGGCAGAACGACCGCCAGCGTCTGGGCATGATCCAGACCGTGCATCGCCGTCAGCTCGTGGCCCAGCATGTGGGTTGCCCAGTCCTGCGGCACGCCAGCACCGATCAGGCCGTTCAGCGCCTGCGTCGCGGCCCACATGACGTTGGCACGCACGTCGTAGTTTTCCGGCTCTTTCAGCGCTTTCGGGCCGTCTTCAATCAGCGTGAGCAGAATGCCTTCCGCGAAGCGATCCTGAATTTTGGCATTAACAGGGTAGGTCACGTACTGCTCGACGGTATGAACAAAGGCGTCGACCACGCCGTTCGCTACCTGACGCGCAGGCAGGGTGTAGGTGTACACCGGGTCCAGAATGGCAAACACAGGCTGAACGTGTTCGTTCATAAAGGCCTGTTTGTCGCCGGTGGTTTTACGGGAGATCACCGCGCCCTTGTTGGATTCAGAACCCGTCGCTGGCAGGGTCAATACGGATCCCATCGGGATAGCACTTTTGATGTCGCTGCCGCGGGTTTCCAGGATGTGCCACGGATCGATGCCATCAACGTAGTGCGCTGCCGCCGCGATGAATTTAGTGCCGTCCAGCACGGAGCCGCCGCCGACCGCCAGCAGGAAGGTGATGTTTTCTTCGCGGGCGATTTTCACCGCGTTCATCAGCGTTTCGTAAGACGGGTTTGGCTCAATGCCGCCGAACTCACGCACGTCCAGTCCGTCCAGAGCGCTGTAAACTTGATCCAGCACGCCGGTTTTTTTCACGCTGCCGCCACCGTAGGTGATCAGCACGCGGGCGTCAGCAGGGATCTGCGCGCGCAGGTCGGCGATAGCGTCTTTACCAAACAGAATGCGGGTTGGGGTGTGAAGATTAAAGTTGTTCATTGCTCGTTCCCTTTAGTGGGTGAAAAACCGTGGTGGCGCTGATGGCTACCTGATGCTGCTCATTGTGGCCGTCCGGGGCCAGGCTCTCAATGCACATTCCTGCCGATGTCTTGCCCATTTCTACAGAGCGCTGGAGAAACTTCGTAAAAATGCGCAGACTGTGAGGGTCGGAAACCGTACCCGGAGTAACGTAAAATGAACCGTGAAGCGATCTGCCTTCAGCTTACCTCGCAGATTAAAAGGCTGATAAATAAAGAAAATAATGTTGGCGACCTGCTGCCGGACATTCGCCTGCTCTACGGCACGCAGCCCGGGACGCGCACGCCGGTGATGTACCAGCCGGGCATCGTTTTTCTCTTTTCAGGCCATAAGATTGGCTATATCAACGAGCGGGTGTTCCGCTACGACACCAATGAATATCTGCTCCTGACGGTACCTTTACCCTTCGAATGTGAAACCTTCGCGACAGAAGCGGTCCCGCTGGCGGGTATTCGCGTCAACGTCGATATTCTTCAGCTGCAGGAGCTGCTGATGGAGATTGGCGAAGACGAGCTTTTCCAGCCGTCGATGGCCTCCAGCGGGATTAACTCGGCGACGCTGTCGGAAGAGATCCTCTGCGCCATTGAGCGCCTGCTGGACGTCATGGAAAGGCCGCTGGACGCGCGTATTCTCGGCAAGCAGATTATCCGCGAAATTCTTTATCACGTGCTGCTGGGGCCGGGCGGCGGGGCGTTACTTGCGCTGGTGAGCCGACAGACCCACTTCAGCCTGATCAGCCGCGTGCTCAAGCGTATTGAAAGCCAGTACACGGAGAACCTCAGCGTTGACCAGCTGGCGGCGGAAGCGAACATGAGCGTTTCGGCGTTTCACCACAACTTTAAGTCGGTGACCAGCACCTCGCCGCTGCAGTACCTTAAAACCTACCGTTTGCACAAGGCGCGGATGCTGATGATCCACGACGGCATGAAGGCCAGCGCGGCGGCCATGCGCGTCGGCTACGAAAGTGCGTCGCAGTTCAGTCGGGAGTTTAAGCGCTATTTCGGCGTCACGCCGGGAGAGGATGCGTCACGTATAAGAACGATGCAGGGCGCCTGAGGGGAAACGTAGGCCGGGAAAGCGGTAGCGCCACCCGGCTTTTGTTTATGCACTGCAATACTTTTTCTTAATCACCACCGCAATGGTACCCACCAGCCCAGCAACCAGCAGGAATATCGGCAGGATCATCAGGAAGGTCATCACCTGATCTTCATGGTGCTTCACAAAGGGGATCATGTTCAGCGCGTAGCCGAGGGTGGTGACCACGCCAACCCACAGCAGGGCGCTCAGCCAGTTGAAGAACTGGAAGCGGCGGTTAGACAGCCCGGAAATACCCGCCATGGTGGGCAGAAGGGTGCGAACAAACGCCAGGAAACGCCCGGCGAGCAGCGCCAGCAGGCCGTGGCGGTCAAACATACAGGTCGCACGCTGGTGATATTTATGCGGTAACTGCGCCAGCCAGCCCTTCACCACGCGCGTGTTCCCCAGCCAGCGGCCCTGCAGATAGCTCAGCCAGCAGCCCAGGCTCGCGGCGGAGGTAAGGATTACCATCGTTGGCGTAAAGTCCATGACGCCTTTGCCGATCAACGCCCCGGCAAGCAAAAGCAAACTGTCACCGGGTAAAAACGAGGCTGGCAGTAATCCATTTTCCAGAAACAGCGTCGCGAACATCACGAAATAGACGACGCCTACAACGTGGGGATCCGCCAGAGCGGCAAAATCATGTTGCCAGAGCGCCGCGATAATATCTTGAATAACAGCCATGGACTTTCCTGTGGAACAGCAGAGATAACGCTATTGTACTCCCAATTTCACCTGTCGGGATTGATCGCAGGCGCAACTCATGCAGACTTTTCTGCATGCAGTGTTCACAAAAGCGTCCGGGGAGTACATTTTCAGCCCGCAATCTACACGATACGTTCAAAGCCTGCAGATAAATCCGCAATTAAATCGTCCACATTTTCTAAACCGATATGCAATCTAATGAGGGTGCCGCTGAAGTCCACTTCTCCGCCGGGGCGCAGGGCCGCGATCTGCTCCGGCTGATTCGGCAGGATCAGGGATTCAAAACCGCCCCAGGAGTAGGCCATGCTAAAGAGTGTAAAATTATCCAGATAGCTTGCCAGCTCGTCATTACTCAGCCGTTTTTTAAGCACAAACGAGAACAGCCCGCTGCTGCCCGTAAAGTCACGTTGCCAGAACTCATGACCTTTACTACCCGGCAGCGCCGGATGGTTCACGCGCTCAACCTGCGGATGCTGCGCCAGCCATTCAGCGATTTTCAGGCTACTTTCATGATGCTGACGCAGACGCACACCGAGCGTACGAATGCCCCGGCTGGTCATGTATGCCGTGTCTGCATCCACCATCTGGCCCATCAGGTAGGCATTTTCCCGCAGCTGCTCCCAGCAGCGCGCGTTGGAAACCGCGGTGCCAATCATCCCGTCAGAGTGTCCTATCAGGTATTTTGTTGCCGCCTGAATCGAGATATCAATATCGAATTCCAGCGCCTTAAACAGCACGCCTGCCGCCCAGGTGTTGTCGATCATGATAATCGCCTCTGGCGCTTTGCTGCGCACGGCCTTCACAATAGCCGAAACGTCGTGCACTTCCATGGTGATGGAGCCAGGAGATTCCAGGAACACAATGCGCGTGTTTGGCTGGATAAGTTCAGCAATGCCTTCACCAATCAGCGGGTCAAACCAGCTGGTGGTCACGCCGAGCTTGCTGAGAATTTTGGTGCAGAAATCCTGGCTGGGTTCATAGGCGGTGTTGGTCATCAGGATATGGTCGCCCTGTTCGACAAACGCCAGAATGGTGTTGGCGACTGCCGCCGCACCGCACGGGAACAACGCGCAGCCTGCGCCCCCCTCCAGCTCGCACATCGCTTCCTGCAGCGAAAAATGGGTTAGCGTGCCGCGGCGACCGTAGAACAGCCCGCCTTTTGCGCGGTTACGCGTGGCGATTTTTTTCTCCTCAACGGTATCAAACACCAGCGAGGAGGCGCGTTGAATCACGCTGTTGACCGATCCCTGAGTGTATTTCTTGCTGCGTCCCGCCTGCACCAGCGTGGTATCAAGATGCTTCTTCGTCATGTTCGCTAACCCTGTTTTTATACGTCTGGACGTCCAGACTACCACGATTGTAAAAAACTGCACCCGCATGCTTATCGAATAAGCAGAAAATAGTAGCAAAAAAGCGCATAAGAAATTTTTACTGCGTAAGCGCAAGGAAACTGAGCGAAAATTACGGCACCATGTAAATACTAATGAGAACGACTATCAATTCGACGGCTTTTTGATATTATTACGTTCAGATTTTGTGATTTGCGTCCTGGAGATACAGAGTGGGTAATAATTTGATGCAGACGGATCTCTCCGTTTGGGGCATGTATCATCATGCTGACATCGTGGTTAAGATTGTGATGATCGGCCTGATTCTGGCGTCCGTTGTCACCTGGGCTATCTTCTTCAGCAAAAGCGCCGAGCTGCTTTCGCAGAAGCGTCGCCTCAAGCGGGAACAGCAGCAGCTGGCAGAAGCCCGCTCTCTGGATCAGGCTTCTGAGATGACCTCATCCTTCCACCCGAAAAGCCTGACCACCCTGTTAGTGAATGAAGCTCAGAACGAGCTGGAACTCTCCGCCGGCAGTGAAGATAACGAAGGCATTAAAGAGCGTACCGGTTTCCGTCTTGAGCGTCGCGTGGCGGCCGTTGGCCGACACATGGGACGCGGCAATGGGTATCTGGCGACCATCGGCGCGATTTCACCGTTCATCGGTCTTTTCGGTACGGTCTGGGGCATCATGAACAGCTTTATCGGCATTGCCCAGACCCAAACCACCAACCTGGCGGTAGTTGCCCCGGGTATCGCGGAAGCGCTGCTGGCGACGGCAATCGGTCTGGTCGCGGCAATTCCGGCGGTGGTTATTTACAATATTTTCGCGCGTATGATCGGCAACTACAAAGCCACGCTCGGCGACGTTGCCGCTCAGGTTCTGCTGCTGCAAAGCCGCGATCTCGACCTGAATGCCAGCGCCGTGAAGCCGGTGCATGCGGCGTCTAAACTGCGCGTAGGTTGATTGTATGGCAATGCGTCTAAACGAAAATCTGGACGATAACGGCGAAATGCACGAAATCAACGTGACGCCGTTTATCGACGTCATGCTGGTGCTGCTGATTATCTTCATGGTGGCAGCCCCCCTGGCGACGGTCGACGTGAAGGTGAATCTGCCTGCCTCCTCCAGCCAGCCGCAGCCGCGTCCGGAAAAGCCAATTTATTTGTCGGTGAAAGCGGATAAATCCATGTTCCTCGGGAACGACCCTGTGACGGATGCCTCCGTTATTCCGGCGCTGGACCAGCTGACCGGCGGCAAGAAGGACACCACCGTCTTCTTCCGGGCGGACAAAACCGTCGACTACGAAACCATGATGAAGGTAATGGACACGCTGCATCAGGCGGGTTATCTGAAGATTGGGCTGGTCGGGGAAGAGAAAGCGGCCTCGAAGTGATAAAGAAGCTGGCGAAAGCCGGCTTTTTTTATGCCTGTCGGTTTATGCGTTTTTGTTGTCCGTCGGTGCGGTAGAGGGGGTGGTCAGCGCGTCCTCATCGAGCGCAACGCAGGTGACGTTTGACGTACGGTACTCACCGGCTGACAGTTTGCGCGTCAGGCGCAGGGTGGCGACTTCTCTGGCAAGCAGATACTGGTAGTTGGCCTCAAGACGTCCCAGCAGTTTCTCTTTCAGTTCTGGAAGCTGTTCGATGATGGCGTTCATCACGGCGCCGTAAATTTCTTCTTTAACCTGTAACGGATAAATCTCGCGGCGATTCTGCCATTTCAGACGCACCAGCGTTGCCGGGATCGATACCAGGTCTTGTGTAATACGCGTCATCTCGGCATTTTTTGCATTTCTTAGCGCCTCGATATTTTGCTTTAAGATAAATTCATCACTTTTTTTATCATCTAAAGTCAAATAAACGTTATTGTCTTTAACTTCTTTCACGTTAATCTTCCCCCAGGGTATAAAAAATAGGGTTGTTTTTTTCTCGCGTAATTAGATTAAGCCAAATTTCATTGCCGGCCTCATTTATTTCTTTCGTTTTTTCAGCCATTATTTGACTTAGTTTCTGAGCATCTATTTCGCCTTCTGCCTGCAGGTCATTCAGCAGATGGACGAAGGCTTCAATTTTTATAGCACGAAATAGGCGGTCTTTTATATGGCGATCGTGCTCTTCCAGCAGCATATTACGGGATTTGCCAGTGTGAGAAACGCCAATTAATATATCAGGCTCGAAATCAGAGAGCTTTCTTTTCCCCTGAGTGAAACTGGCCTTTTTTTCTTCTTCCGTCGGTTGCTGTTCCACAGGCGTAATGTGGTACTTAGCCGGGACGAGATAGTCGGGCAGCATTTTTAATTTCCTTTAATTTCAACAGGGTGGGGTTGGTAAAGGCGTGAGATTCGTTGACAATATCATGAGGCAATTTTAAAATCAAAAAAAATGGAGCCAACCCATGAACAGCATCTTTTTTACGGTCATCACATTACTATTACTGACCGCTGGTGTGCTTTTATTGATGCAGGAGTTCAATAAAACGAAAGTGTCGAAAGACACCAGTGAACCGCCACAACCTGAACTGATGACAAAAGAGGAAGGAGAAGATCATTTCTCTGTTTTGATGAACTCCGTTACGCCTGTCTGGTACTGGCGGGTGAATCATGAATATATCGACTTCTTACACGCGACAATTAAGCGCATGAAAATGTCGGAAATTAATGACACGCCCGGTCTGTTTGAGGCGCAGCGTCGCTGTAGCGATCTGAATTCAGCGGTTTATAAATATTACGACAACATCAAAAAGCGCTGTCTTAACGGTGAGAAGGTTTCGTATTCAGACCTGGACGTATTAAACCTTCGCCAGTGTTTTCGTGAGTTTAGCCTGGAAGCCTACCCGGAGCTGGTGGTGCTGGTCTGGCCGGAGTATGCGCGTCCTGAGGTTAACCCGGACGACGTCTGAGTGGCGTACTGGTTAGTTCTTGCAAACAGTCAGCGCCGTTGAGATATACTGAGCGCTGGTTTCGTTTGCAGACAGGATTTTATGGAACGCTTCTTTGAAAACGCAATGTATGCCTCTCGCTGGCTGCTCGCCCCCGTCTATTTCGGTCTTTCCCTGGCGCTGGTCGCCCTGACGATCAAGTTCTTCCAGGAGATTTTCCACGTATTGCCTAACATTTTCTCCGTGGCGGAAGCCGATTTAATTCTGGTTCTGCTGTCGCTGGTGGATATGACGCTGGTGGGCGGCTTACTGGTGATGGTGATGTTCTCCGGTTATGAGAACTTCGTCTCTCAGCTTGATATCGCCGAGCATAAAGAAAAGCTCAGCTGGCTGGGGAAAATGGACGCCTCGTCGCTGAAGAATAAAGTTGCGGCATCTATAGTGGCAATCTCCTCTATCCACCTGTTACGCGTGTTTATGGACGCGAAAAACGTCCCGGATAATAAGCTGATGTGGTATGTGATTATCCACCTGACGTTTGTGCTGTCGGCGTTTGTGATGGGGTATCTGGATAAGATCAGTAAGAAATAAGGTACACATTTCTCCCCTCACCCTAACCCTCTCCCGGGGAGAGGGTTAGGGTGAGGGGAGAAAGCATCGAACCACACTATTTATCCGACGACGCCTGCCACAAATTCAGTTCCCCGTCCGCCACGTGCTGGTCAATCCGCGTCAGTTCATCTTTCGTAAAGCGCAGATTACCCAGCGCCTGAACGTTCTCCTCCAGCTGTTCCGGGCGGCTCGCGCCAATCAGTACTGACGTCACGCGAGCATCTTTCAGCAGCCAGCTCAACGCCATCTGCGCCATCGTCTGCCCGCGCGCCTGCGCCATCTCATTAAGCAGACGAAGACTGTTCAGATTAGCTTCCGTCAGCATTTTCTGCGTCAGGCCGCGCACTTTGTTCCCCTCGCGCTGCATGCGAGAACCTTCCGGAATACCGTTCAGGTATTTTCCGGTCAGCAGACCCTGCGCCAGCGGGGTAAAGGCAATACACCCCGTGCCGTTTGCTTCCAGCGTATCCAGCAAGCAGGTCTTATCGACCCAGCGGTTAAGCAGGTTATAGGACGGCTGGTGGATCAGCAGCGGGATCTTCCACTCGTGCAGCAGCGCGGCCATTTTTTGTGTGCGCTCGGTAGAGTAGGAGGAAATGCCCACGTACAGTGCTTTCCCACTCTGAACAGCATGAGCCAGCGCGGAGGCCGTCTCTTCCATTGGCGTATTTTCATCCACGCGGTGGGAATAGAAAATATCCACGTATTCGACGCCCATACGTTTCAGGCTCTGGTCGAGACTGGCGAGCAGATACTTGCGTGAGCCGCCTGAACCGTACGGGCCTGGCCACATGTCGTAACCGGCTTTAGTGGAGATAATCAGCTCGTCGCGATACCGGGCAAAGTCCTCACGCAGCAGGCGGCCAAAGTTCTCTTCCGCACTTCCCGCAGGCGGGCCGTAGTTGTTGGCAAGATCGAAATGGGTAATACCGAGGTCGAAGGCTTTACGCAGCAGCGCGCGCTGGGAATCAAGGGGCTGAACGTGGCCGAAGCTATGCCACAGGCCCAGCGACAGCGCGGGCAGGCGCAGGCCGCTCTTGCCACAGTAGCGGTACTGCATATTCTCGTAGCGGGTAGCTTCAGGGTACCAGGACATGATGTCTCCTTTTCTTATAGATGATTTTTTTGAAACGTCGTTTTCATTCTGAACTTATCACATCATGTCGTGCGAAGATAAGGGTTAACGGTGGCTGTGCGACCTGTGAAGCCACGCTAACTAAAAATAATCACAAAAGGTTATAATTTCCCTGCACCCTGCCGATAACGAGAGTAGCACTCGCCTCTGGGCGAATTCACCCTCACGGCAAGGAAGACTTATGAATATGCTCCGTAATTTCACGATCCGTTTCGTCATGCTGACGATCCTCGGGATTTTTTGTTTAATGTGGGCGGGCGTCGGGCTGTACAGCACCTGGTCCCTGTCACGGGTATCAGACGGCAATGAAGTCGATCGCCAGCTGGTCAAACAGATGATGGTGCTCAGCCAGGGCAACGATCAGTATTTCCGCTTTGTGACCCGTCTGAGCCGCGCCATGGAGGTCAAAGCCGCTGGCGGCACGCCGGATTTGTCCTCTGCCCAACAGGCGCTGGACAACATGGGTAAGAAACTGGCCGAAATGAAGGCGATCTCGCCTGGCCCAATGGATGAGCAGGTCTCTGCGCAGGTGATCGGTACCTGGCAGGCGCTGCTTGAACAGGGCGTGACGCCGCAAATGGAGCAGGCGAAGCAGGCGACCCTGGACGGCTACCGCCAGCAGGCCAACAACGTTACGCCGCCGCTAAGCCGTGCGTTCGGTGCCGCCGCCGAGAAGTTTAATAATGCCGCCGCGAAGACGCTCGACAGCACCCGCATGGTGGTCGACGGCCTGACCAGCATGACCCGCACGGTTATTATCGTCGCCACCATTATCGGCCTGCTGATCCTGCTCTTTACCGACCGCTACCTGGTGGCGATGCTGGTCAAACCGCTGGAGCGCATTCGCCAGCAGTTTCGCCAGATTGCCCAGGGCGATCTCAGCCAGCCCATTGCGCCTTTCGGCCGCAACTGCGTGGGACAGCTGGTGCCGCTGCTGAGCGCCATGCAGGACAGCCTGCGTGAAGCGGTCAGCACCATTCGCTCCGGCAGTGAGAATATCTGGCGCGGTGCGACGGAGATCTCCAGCGGCAACAACGATCTCTCTTCCCGTACCGAAGAGCAGGCTGCCGCGCTGGAAGAGACGGCGGCCAGCATGGAACAGCTGACCGCTACCGTGAAGCTGAACGCCGAAAGTGCGCGTCAGGCCAGCCAGCTTGCCGATGTGGCCTCAACCACCGCCAGCCGCGGCGGCTCGCTGGTGGAAGAGGTGGTCACCACCATGAGCGGTATTTCGGAAAGCTCGAAGAAAATTGCTGAAATCACCAACGTCATCAACAGCATTGCCTTCCAGACCAATATTCTGGCGCTCAATGCGGCCGTAGAAGCGGCGCGCGCGGGCGAGCAGGGGCGTGGATTCGCCGTGGTGGCGGGTGAAGTCCGCAACCTGGCAAGCCGCAGCGCCAATGCGGCAAAAGAAATTGAGGGTCTGATTACCGATTCCGTGACCCGCGTAGAGCAGGGTGCGCAGCTGGTGAGCGACACCGGCACCACCATGGATGCGATTTTGCGCGACGTGACGGAGGTGACGACCATTATGAAGCAAATCGCGTCGGCTTCTGAGGAGCAAAGTAAGGGCATTTCGCAGGTCGGGATTGCCATTACGCAGATGGACGGCGTCACCCAGCAGAACGCCTCGCTGGTCGAAGAGGTTTCCGCGGCAGCCGCGGCGCTGGAACGCCAGACCGAAGAGCTTCAACGCTCGGTGCAGAAGTTCCGCCTGACGGCATAACACAACAGGCCGCCTGATGCGGCCTTACTTCTTTCTTTTCCCGATGCTGTTAGTGCGTCGCTTCACCAATCAGCGCGCCCGTGCCGGCACCCACTGCCGCGCCTTTCAGCACGCTATTGCCCGTCACCGCAGCCGCGCCCGCGCCAACGACGGCACCCACGGCACCGCCCTTACGTGCGTCTTTGCCTTTTTCGCCGTTTTTGAACATTGCACCCGTGCCTGCGCCAACCACGGCACCACCCACGGTTGATTTCAGATCTTTGCCCGTGGCTGCGCCAATAGCAGCACCTGCTACCGCGCCGGCGGCGGTTTTGTCGATGGCCATTCCAGAGGTGGAAAAAATGAGGGCGCTGATAGCCAGCGTTGTTTTAATAAGTCTCATAACAGATCCTTTGTGACTGCTGTCAGTTGATACGGCGTTTCTCATTCTGAGGTGAGAAAAACGTCCAGATAGTGCCAGCAATAGCCACTCAACCTTTAGGCTAATCATGCCCTGGGCAAGGATCGCGGCTGCCGGGCGGGGAGCCGCCCGGCGGAACGTTACGCCTGACGCTTGTCTTCCGTATTGGTATCGAAGTCGCTCGCCGCGTGGCGTTCGTGGAGCTGCTCGTTCAGCTCGCCGCTGGTGCGGTTAACGATGCGACCGCGCTTAACCGCATGGCGGTTCGCCACGTCCTTCGCCCAGCGCTGGACGTTGGTGTACTTCTCTGCATCCAGGAATTCGGCGGCGTTATAGACGCTGCCCAGTGCCACGCAGCCGAACCAAGGCCAAATCGCCATATCCGCGATGGTGTACTCCTCACCCGCCACGTAGCGACCGCGCGCCAGCTGTTTATCCAGCACGTCGAACAGGCGCTTAGCTTCCATGGTGAAGCGGTCAATCGCGTACTCGATTTTTACCGGCGCATAGTTGTAGAAGTGGCCAAAGCCGCCGCCGAGGAACGGTGCCGCACCCTGGAGCCAGAACAGCCAGTTCAGCGTCTCGGTGCGTCCCGCCGGATCTTTCGGCAGGAAGTGGCCGAATTTCTCTGCCAGGTAAAGCAGGATATTGCCGGATTCAAAGACGCGCGTTGGCGGGTTTGTAGAGTGGTCACGCAGCGCCGGGATTTTCGAGTTCGGGTTCACGTCGACAAACCCGCTGGAGAACTGATCGCCCTCGCCGATGCGGATCAACCACGCATCGTATTCCGCGCCCGTCACGCCCAGCGCCAGCAGCTCTTCGAGCATGATCGTCACCTTCTGGCCGTTCGGTGTGCCCAGCGAGTAGAGCTGCAGCGGGTGAGAGCCTACGGGCAAATCCTTCTCATGCGTTGCGCCGGAAATTGGACGGTTGATGTTGGCGAACGCGCCGCCGCCGTTCTTTTTCCATTCCCATACTTTTGGTGGCTGATACGTGTTGTCTGACATGTTGGCCTGCCTTTTTAGTGATGTGTTGAGGCAGTGTAGCAGGAGATTTGTGAAGCGTTTAACGTTGTGAGCGCAAGCAATTAACCGCTATTCCTTCTGCTGCTTATATATATCAAATCCGGCATAAGCTTAATCGAAAATCGCATTTTCATAATTAATGCGTAAACCGCTAAAGCTGAATATGATGCTTCAACATAAATAAAAGATGCAGTAATAAACACTTTATAAGGCAAGGAGTTAGTGAGATGCGCAAGCTTCTGTTATCGGCAGTGGTCGTTTCGCTCGCGTTAGGCCTGGCGGGCTGTGATGATGCGAAAAATAAAGAGGCAAATTCGGCCGCGGCGGCAAAAAGCGACGCGCCAAAAGAGGGCGGTTCGCTCATTATCGGGATTACCTCCGGCGACCCGTTAGCCGTTAATCCGCTCTACGCCAGCGACCGCACAACGTTAACCATCATGCAGGCGCTTTATGCCCCGCTGTACAGCTTTAATAACGGCAACATTGAGTGGGGCCTGGCGGAAAGCCTGACGCCTTCTGCCGACAACCTGAGCTATACCCTGACGCTAAAACCCAACCTAAAATGGCAGGACGGCCAGCCGCTGACGGCGGACGACGTGGTCTTCACCTTCAATAAGCTGCTGGATGCCAAACAGCACAGCTTCTTCCGCAGCATGTTTACCTACGGCGGCAAGCCTGTTGAAGTGAGCAAGGTTGATGAGCGCACCGTTAAGTTCACCTTACCGCAGGTCAGCGCGGCCTTTACCGGCACCCTGGTGCAGATCTACCCGATCCCGCAGCACGTGTTCGCCGGTGAAGGCGACCTGGAAAAGAGCACCAAAAACGATGCGCCGGTCGGTTCCGGGCCGTTCAAATTTAAAGAGTATCGCGCCGGTCAGTATTACGCCCTTACGCGCTTTGACGATTACTGGAACGGCAAACCGAAGCTCGATTCCGTCACCTACCGTTTCGCCAAAGACAGCAACGCCGCCAACCTGGCGCTGCAAAACGGTGAAATCAACCTCAAGATGGTTGACCCGCAGGATGTGAACCGCCTGAAAAATACCGGGAAATTTGACTTCGTGGTCTATCCGGAAGGCCGTCTGGCCTATATGACGTTCAACCAGAACGTGGCGGTGATGAAGAGCAAAGCGCTGCGTCAGGCCATCGCGTACGCCATCAACAAAGACGAGCTAACCCAGACCGCGTTTACCTCGCTGGACTACGCTAAACCGGCAACCTCGTTCCTGACGCCAGATACGCTTTACAAGACGGATGACGTTGAACAGTACAAATTCGATCTGCAAAAAGCCAAAGACCTGCTGAAGACGTCCGGCGCGCCGGATAATCTCAAGCTACGCCTGGCGTATGTGAACACCAACAAAACCCAGGAGAGCATGGCGCTCTACATTCAGCAGGCGCTGAAGGGCATTGGGGTGAACGTGGAGCTGATGCCGCTGGACTCCAACGCTATGTCTCAGCGCAGCCTCGATATGAACAACACCGCGTGGGAGCTGAACCTGGGCGGCTACATCATGGGCTCAGAGCCGGACGGTTACAAATCGCTGTTCATGAGCAACGAAGCCTATAACTACGCGCACTACAAAAATCCGCAGTTTGATGCCCTGTGGGATAAAGGTGCCGTGGAAACCGACGCCGCGAAACGTGCCGATATCTACAAGCAAATTCAGCAGACCGTGGCGAACGAGATGACCTACTACCCGATCGCCTACACCAATGCGACCGTCGCCGTGGATAAACGCTTCGGCGGCACGAAGGAAGCGGAGCCGAAGCCGGTTTATCTGTTCCAGGATCTGTCAAAAATTTATCAAAAATAGGCTGTTGCCCCGGTCGTAAGATCGGGGCCTTTTAAGGGCACGTCGTGAACACACTCCTCACGCGTCGGCTGCTGCAGCTGCTGCCGATGCTTTTCTTTATTTCGCTGGTGGCGTTTTTGCTGGTCAAGCTCGCGCCCGGCGACCCCGTGGCCGCGTACATCACGCCGCGTATGGCGCCGGAAGATATTGAGCGAATTCGCCAGAGCCTGGGGCTGGATAAGCCGCTGGTCACGCAGTACGTCTTGTGGCTGAAAAGCGTCCTGCAGGGCGATCTCGGCTATTCGTTGATTTACCACCGCCCGGTGCTGGAGATGATCGGCGAACGCATTCCGGCCACGCTGGGGCTGATGGGGGCGTCGCTGCTGATGGCTATCGTGCTGGCGATCCCGCTGGGGCTGCTGGCGGGGGCATTTAAGCACCGCTGGCTGGATCACCTGTTGAACCTGTTTGCCTATATCGGCATCTCGGTACCGATTTTCTGGTTCGGCATTTTGCTCATCACCGTTTTTGCCGTGCAGCTTAACTGGTTCCCCAGCATGGGGATGCGCACCATCGGCATGGAAGATAATGCGCTGGATCTGCTGCGCCACGGCGTGCTGCCGTGTATTGCTCTCACGTTTTATAATCTTTCCAGCTACGTACGCTACATCCGCTCCAACACCATCTCGCAGCTCTCGGCCGACTACGTGCAGACCCAGCTGGCATACGGCGCCACGCGTTCCAGCATTCTGTTCCGCCACGTGCTGAAAAACGTGCTGCTGCCGGTGATCACCCTGTTCGGATTGTCGTTCGGTGAGCTGATTGTGGGGGCCTATGTGACGGAAAGCGTCTTCTCCTGGCCGGGGATGGGGCTGCTCGGGATCCAGTCGATCGCCTCGCTGGACTACCCGCTGATTATGGCGATCATCATGCTCTCGTCGATAATGCTGATCGTCGGTAACCTGATCGCCGACGTGCTTTATCGCTTCGCCGATCCCCGCATTCGTACGCTGAGGTAACCCGGATGAGCAGACGCTGGCAGCAGGTTCGTCACCAGCTGCGCCGTAACCGTCCGGCGCAGTTCTCCCTGTTTGTGCTTTTTATTTTCGTTGTCGCCGCGCTCTGTGCGGGGTTAAGTCCGTACGATCCGGACCGGATGGCGCTCGGCGCACGCACGCTGCCGCCGGATGCCGCACACTGGTTCGGCACCGACGAGTACGGACGCGACTACTTTACCCGCGCGCTGTACGGCGGCCAGATCTCCCTGATGGTCGGTTTTCTCGCCATGCTCTTTTCCACGCTTATCGGCACGGTGGTGGGAACGGTGAGCGGCTATTTTGGCGGCTGGCTGGATAACCTGATGATGCGCGCCGTGGATATCCTGATGGCCATTCCGGCCTTCTTCCTGCTGCTGGTGGTGAATGCTTACCTCAAGCCGGGCGTGGATAACATCATTCTGATTATCAGCCTGCTGACGTGGATGAACATGTCACGTCTGGTGCGTGCTGAAACCCTGTCGGTGAAAGAGCGCGAGTACGTGCTTTATGCCCGCGCGTCGGGGGAGCATCCGCTGCGTATTATCGTGCGCCACATTATTCCCGGCGTGCTGCCGACCATTATCGTGGCGGCCACGCTGAATATCGCCTCGGCCATTCTGATGGAGTCAACGCTCAGCTTCTTAGGGCTGGGCGTGCAGGCACCGGCGGCATCATGGGGAAGCATGCTTAACAACGCCCAGTCTTATATTGGCGAAGCGTCGTGGCTGGCGATGTTCCCCGGCATTCTGATCCTGCTGACGGTGTTCAGCTTTAACGTGCTGGGCGATGTGTTCCGTACCGCCTTTGAGCCGGGAGCAAATCGCGATGAGTAACTTATTAGCGCTTGAGAACCTGCAAACCACGTTCCGCACCCGCGAGGGCGAGGTTCACGCGGTGCGTGGCGTGAGCTTTCAGGTTCAGCCGGGGGAACTCGTCGGTATCGTCGGCGAGTCGGGCTGCGGGAAAAGCGTCACCTGTAAGTCGATTATCCAGCTTCTGGGGAGCAACGGACGGATAACCGGCGGCAGCATTCGCTTCCAGAATGAGGACCTGGCGCAGAAAACGCCCGCGCAGATGCGTGCCATTCGCGGCAACGAGATCGCGATGATTTTTCAGGATCCGATGACCGCCCTGAACCCGGTGCTCACTATCGGCAAGCAGATGTCTGAGATCCTGGTGCGAAATAAAAAACTGTCGAAAAAAGCGGCCAAAGCGGCAGCAATAGCCATGCTGGATCAGGTGGGCATTGCTGAAGCGGAACGCCGATACGACCAGTATCCCCACGAGTTCAGCGGCGGGATGCGCCAGCGGGTGATGATCGCTATTGCGCTCTCCTGCAATCCGAAGCTTCTTATTGCCGATGAGCCGACCACCGCGCTGGACGTGACCATTCAGGCGCAGATCCTGCGCCTGCTGAAAAGTCTGCAACAGCAGACCCGGACCGCGATTTTGCTGATCACCCACGATCTCGGCGTGGTGGCGCAGGTCTGCAGCCGCGTGGTGGTGATGTACGGCGGCCTGGTGATGGAGGAGGGGAGCGTGGAGGACATTTTTTATCGCCCTGCGCATCCTTACACCCAGGGTCTGCTGGCCTCGCTGCCGCGCCCGGATGAGGTGAATCAACGTTTATCGCCCATTGAAGGTTCGCCGCCTGGCCTGCTTAACCCGCCGCCGGGCTGTCCATTTGCGGAACGCTGCCCGAAGCGCATGCCCCAGTGTGAACGGCAACCCGTATTTTACACCGCCGGAGAGGGCCATCGCGCCGCCTGCTGGCTATGGGCCGAGGAGATTCAGGCATGAGTGAACAACAGGCGCCATTAGTGAGCGTGCGCGATCTGCGCAAGCATTATCCGCTCAACGGCGGTTTGCTGCGTAAAGGCGTGGCCGGGAAGGCGGTTGATGGCGTGAGCTTTGATATCCAGCCCGGCGAGACGTTTGGCCTGGTGGGGGAGTCCGGCTGCGGAAAATCCACCCTGGGGCGCGCCATACTGCGCCTTTTCGATATTACCTCTGGCGAGATCCACTTTGCCGGACAGGCAATCGCCCACGCCCGCGAAAGAGAGCTCAAGCCGCTGCGTAAGCGGATGCAGGCAATTTTTCAGGATCCTTACTCCTCGCTCAACCCCGGTATGACGGTGCGACAGCTGGTGGCCGAACCGATGCAGATCCACGGCTACAGCCGCGAAGAACAGCGAGAACGTACGGAAACGCTGCTCTACAAAGTGGGGCTGAAGCACGAACACCTTGAACGGTTCCCGCATGAGTTCAGCGGCGGGCAGCGTCAGCGCATCAGTATTGCCCGCGCGTTGTCCGTGCATCCTGAATTTGTGCTGTGCGATGAGCCGCTCTCGGCGCTGGACGTATCGGTGCAGGCGCAGGTGGTGAATATTTTGCAGGACCTGCAGCAGGAGTTGGGGCTAACCTATCTGTTTATCGCCCACGATCTCTCCATGGTGCGCCATATCTCCAGCCGCATTGGGGTGATGTATCTCGGCAAACTGGTAGAGGTGGCCCCGGCGAATGAACTGTATCAGCGCCCGGCACACCCTTACACCCGCGCGCTGCTGGCGGCGGTTCCCCAGCCCGATCCGCGCATCCGCAATCTCGAAGACGCCACCCTGCGCGGCGACATTCCAGGCCCCACGTCCGCGCTGCCGGGCTGTAAGTTCTGCAGCCGCTGCCCGCACGCCATGCCGGTTTGTCAGACGCAGGAGCCTGCGATGCAGGAGATTGCGCCAGGGCATTTCGCGGCATGCTGGTTGTTTTAAATGTTATTCACGCGTCGCGCAGGTGTATGATAAACGCTCCTCTGTCAGGTTAATTACAACGTGCAGACGACGACAACCCATAAAAAATTGCCGCCTGCCTGTTTTAGGTTGGATACATGCGTAAAGGAAAGTTAAGCAGTGATGCGCCATTCGGGACGTTGTTAGGCTATGCGCCGGGTGGCGTGGCGATTTACTCATCAAATTACGGCAGTCTGGATCCGCGTAACTACCCGGAAGACGCGGACTTTCGCAGCTATATCGGCAACGAATACATGGGCCACAAGTGGCAGTGCGTTGAGTTTGCCCGCCGTTTCCTGTTCCTCAACTATGGCTTCGTGTTTACCGACGTCGGCATGGCGTGGGAGATCTTCTCCCTGCGCTTTTTGCGCCAGGTGGTGAACGATAACATTCTGCCCCTTCAGGCTTTTGCCAACGGCTCGAAGCGCGCACCGCGCGCCGGGGCGCTGCTGATCTGGCAAAAAGGCGGCGAGTTTCACGAGACCGGCCACGTGGCGGTGATCACCCAGCTTCTCGACGATAAGGTGCGTATTGCGGAGCAGAACGTGATTCACTCCCCGCTGCCGCTCGGACAGCAGTGGACGCGCGAACTGCGTCTGAGCGTGGAGAATGGCTGCTATACCCTTCATGACACCTTCAGCGATACCGAAATTCTCGGCTGGATGATCCAGACGGACGACACGGAGCACAGCATTCCCCAGCCTGAACCGGACGGAGAATTGCTGAAAATCAGCGGCGCGCGGCTGAAAAACAAACGTCAGTTCGACGGAAAATGGCTGAACGAAAATGACGCGCTGCAGCAGGCGTATATCCGAGCGAACGGCCATGTGATCAACAAAGATCCCTGCCAGTACTTCACCATTACCGAAAGCGCCGAGCAGGAGCTGATCAAGGCCACCAACGAACTGCACCTGATGTACCTGCACGCGACGGACAAGGTGCTGAAAGACGACAATCTGCTGGCGCTTTTCGACATCCCGAAAATCCTCTGGCCGCGCCTGCGCCTCTCCTGGCAATGGCGTCGCCACCATATGATCACCGGTCGTATGGATTTCTGCATGGATGAGCGCGGCATTAAGGTTTACGAATACAACGCCGACTCCGCGTCCTGCCACACTGAAGGCGGGCTCATTCTCGAAGAGTGGGTGAAAAACGGCTATCGCGGCAGCGGGCATAACCCGGCAGAAGGGCTGCTTGAAGAGCTGACCGGCGCATGGAAGCACAGCCACGCGCGGCCGTTCGTTCACATCATGCAGGACAACGATGTCGAGGAGGACTACCACGCGCTCTTTATCCAGCGCTCGCTGATGCAGGCCGGGTTCGAGACCAAAATCCTGCACGGGCTGGAGGCGCTGAGCTGGGATGGCGCCGGACAGCTGATTGACGACGAAGGTCGTCACGTCAACTGCGTGTGGAAAACCTGGGCGTGGGAGACGGCGATAGAGCAGATCCGCGAGGTCAGCGAAACCGAATACGCCGCCGTGCCGATCCGCACCGGGCATCCTGAGGGCGAGGTACGCCTGATTGATGTTCTGCTGCGACCGGAAGTGCTGGTCTTTGAACCGCTGTGGACCGTTATTCCCGGCAACAAGGCGATTCTTCCGGTACTGTGGCAACTGTTCCCGAACCACCGTTACCTGCTCGACACCGATTTTGAGGTGAACGACCTGCTGAAGCAGACCGGATACGCCGTCAAGCCGATTGCCGGACGCTGCGGCAGCAATATCGATCTCATCAGCGCCCAGGACGAACTGCTGGATAAATCCAGCGGCAAGTTTGTTGACCGCAAAAATATCTACCAGCAGCTGTGGTGCCTGCCAAACGTGGACGGCAAGTACATTCAGGTCTGTACCTTTACCGTGGGCGGAAACTACGGCGGGACCTGCCTGCGCGGTGATGACTCGCTGGTGGTGAAAAAAGAGAGCGATATCGAGCCGCTGATTGTACTGAAGGATAAGTAACGTGCATCTGCGCTAAAAAAGCCCCCGCAGGGTATTCTCTGTGGGGGCTTTTTGTTACTGCGCTTCCTCGTCCTGCTGCGCGCTGGTTTTCAATTCGATGATGCGTCCAATCTGGTCATGATAAACCGTCAGCAGGTTATGCTGGCTCATCTCCGAGATGAGCTGCGGTGAGACGTTAAAGCTGCGGGCAAGTTCGTCATGATGCAACAAGCCCGGCTGACGTCGTCTTACGTTCGCGCGGCGGCGGTTGTACTGATACCACAAAATCAGCAGCCAGCCGTTGAGCGCGGCGAACAGCAAATAGATCAACACCGTATTAAAGGAGGCAATAATCACGCTCCAGCGGTGGTCGCTCTCCTCGGTTAACTGCATCCACAGCCTGGCATACAGGAAGAACAGAAACCCGCCCCACGCCACCACGGTTAACGCGGCATCAAAAAGTCGTGGCAGCAACCGATGTTCAGTCAAAATTAAGGTATTTTCATTCATTGAAGGCTTCCTTTTCCCCTGTCCGGACTGATCCAGCGCGCGCGGGCGCGCTGACGTTTAAGCATGACTTTTGGAAATGCGACGAGGGTGGTGAACAGACCAATCATCCAGTAGACCATCGGGAACCAAATCACCCAGAAAAGCGAGCTGGCCACCTTGCGCTCATAGCGCCGCTCGATGTACAAGCTGACCAGGAACTGCAGCAGGCACATCACGCCCAGCAGCAGCCCGGTAAACGCCGGGGGAAACAGGGTTTCAACGGTCAGCCTGGCGGGAATGGGCGCGACGTGGCTGATGATGTACAGCAGCACCGTTATCGCATACGCGAAGGCCCACAGCGTTGACAGTGCGTACTCCAGAAACAGGGGCCACATGCGGTGATGCTCCCAGCGCACCATCTTGCGCAGGTTCACCAGAAATACCTCCGCGCCGCCCTGTGCCCAGCGCAGACGCTGCTTCCACAGGCCCTTCAGCGTCTCCGGCATCAGGATCCAGCACAGCGCCCGCGGCTCGAAAAAGATATCCCAGTGGCGCAGCTGGAGCTTCCAGCTGATGTCGATGTCTTCGGTGATCATGTCCGGGCTCCAGTACCCGACGTCCGCCAGCGCCTGTCGGCGAAAGGCGGCGATGACGCCGGAGACGGTAAAGACCCGGCCATAGATCCGCTGCGTCCGCTTGATGAGCCCAATGATGGACGAAAACTCGCCAACCTGAATGCGGCCAATCAGCGTGGAGCGCGTGCGAATGCGCGGGTTCCCGGTAACCGCCCCGACGTGGGGATACTGAATCAGCGGCGCGACCAGATAGGCCGCGGTGTCGCGGTCGAGCAGGGCGTCGCCGTCAATGCAGACCAGCAGATCGCCCCGGGCCGCCGCCGCCCCGGCTTTGAGCGCCACCGCTTTTCCCTGGTTCTCCGCGAGGTTAATCACCCGCAGGCGCGGCTGCTCCAGCGCCAGCTGCTGCAGCACCTGCGCGGTGTTATCAGACGAGCCGTCGTTGATGGCGATCACTTCAATATTCTCGTACCGCTGAGCCAGCGCGGCGCTGATGGTCTCTCTGGCGTTTCTTTCCTCATTGAAGCAGGGGATCAGAATTGAGATGAGCGGCTCGCCGGCGAGCGTCGGGGCGGGCGTGTCTTTATCCCACGACCAGCGGCGTTCAAGCTGAAACCAGAAATAGAGGCCGCCGGTGACCCAGAGCACGGACATAAACAGCGGCCAGAAGAAGACAAAATCCAGAATCAGCTCGCCGGTAAAGAGGGCGGCTACCCCTAACGGCAGCCCGAATACCAGACACAAAATTGAAAAGGCGATTATGCGATCAGTCATTGTCAGGGTACCAGTAGGAAGAAAAGACGGGCCTGATGCGCGAGATATCAGGCTGGTTATTGATGAAATCGTCAGGGTAGTAGCCGTAGTTTTTGATGCCGTTCAGCTGGAGGACGCGCATCCACGCCGCAAGCTGACTGTCGGAGACGGCGCGCTGCGGCTTCTGCTCCCAGTCTCTGGCCTGCAGCTCGAAAATGGTTTTATCCAGCGCGCCGGGCCGCGCGGCGACGGCCTTGATCAAACGCGTCAGCCAGGCATTGCTCTCGTTCGCCGGAACGGACTCCATCAGCGGCATTGCCATGGGCACCGTCCAGTCATAGGCCGCCAGAAAATCATCGAGATTCTGCGCAAACCACGCTTCGCTTTCGGGCTGCAGAATGGGAAGGACGAACATATTGCGCGCGGTTTTTATCTGCGGGCCGCGGATGTGCTTCACCGCCTGGCTCAGAGCGCGGGTAAATCCGATAAGCCTCCGGCTTTTCTGGCGCGTCGTGTCCTGCCCGGCAGCGTCAACGTCCGTCAGTACCGCATCGTCATGGAACAGGATCCCGTTGAAGCTGGCATGGCGGGCCAGATCTTCATAGATTTCCGTCACCTGCAGGCGAACCTGCGGGTCCCACGGTGAAAGCCTGATGTAGGGCTCATTGGCCTCGCGCAGCTGGCCGGTTCGATCGTCCCGGCGCTGCACGCGCGGCAGGGCAGGATCGAGATCGAACGAGAGCACCGGCATCCACGCGTAGACCTTCACCCCCGCGCGGGTTTGCAGCTGCCAGGATACGAAGTTAAAGAGATCGGCCCGGACCGGAAGCCGGCGGTTGGGGAAATAGAGCGCCCTGATCCTGCCGTCGCCCTGCGGGTCGGCAAACGCCTGCAGGAAGACGTGGCTGATTTTCATGTCGTAGACCCGCTGGATCAGCCTGTTGATGTTTTGGGTCTGCTGAGCCGGATCGGGATCGTAAACGTAGTCGAGATCGACGTGCATCACGCGCACGGGATCGTGCTCCTGAACCCGGCTGACCGAACTCGCAAACGCTTTGAGCGAGGGGTTGCCGGCGATCAGCAAACGGGGAATGCTACCGAGATTGCGCACGTCACCCAGCCCGTCCTCCAGGGTAAAGGCCAGCCGATAGCCCTGCTGCCTGGCGATGGCGAGCGACGTACCGCTGGCGGCACCGTAAGGCCAGACCCAGGCGCGCGGCGCTTTGCCCGCCACCTGCGCGATTTTCTCCGTCACCTTGCGGACGTCATCGCCGATCCGCTGGCTGAACTGCTGGTCAGTTTCATAGCGCCCCGTCGCTTTATCATAAAAGCGGTTGGCGATGGCCGGTTCGCGGCTGCCCTGCGGGTTGGCGACGATGCCGTAATGCGAGGCCCAGGTATGCGATCCGATCTCAACCAGCGGAGACCGACTGAGCTCGCGCACCATGTCCCACGTCGCGAAGCGATCCCGGGGCGTCATCAGGCCGCCAAAGTTCACCTTCTGGTTTGCTGGCGTATCCACCCAACTGCCCACCGGCGCCCAGAGCGCAGGCACGTTCCAGGCCTTAAGCAGCGGCCAGACGCGGGTGTAGAAGCTGCTGTAGCCGTCGTCAAAGCTAAGCAGAACGGCTTTCGGCGGCAGCGATTTTTTGCCGTCATGCGCGTCCAGAATGTCCTGCACGCTGATGGCGTGATAGCCGTTGTGCAGAAGCCAGCTAATCTGCTCGTTTAGCGCGCTGGTGCGCACGGAGAGGTAGCGCTGATCGGCGGCATCGTCTTCGACGTCGTGGTAGGCCAGCACCAGAAACTGGTTCTGCGGCCAGGGTTTGCTCGCCTCCGGCTGCGGCCGCTCGCTGGGCGCAACGAACGAGATCGCCTGCGCCCAGACGCTCGCGCTGAGGCAGAGCCAGCCGATGAGGATCAGGCTCACGGAAAAACGTGTGTTCAGCATATTCATCCTTAAAAGCGTAAAGTCGCATCAAGCGTGACGGAGAGGTTGCTCTCGCGTTTGCCGTCGTAAGGGCGTTTATCCCAGTTCAGCATCACGCCGGTATCAATGACGTTATTCCACTGGACGCGTTGCCCGTAGCCCAGCAGGGCGATGGCGCCAACGGACTGGTTTTTCTGCCAGTAGCTGCCGCCTCCCGCCACCAACTGCTGGCTCCAGAGGGTGTCGTAATGGCGGTACATCTCATGGTCCACGGACAGGGCGGCCGTCACGGACAGATCCCGCGCCGGGTTGTAATAGAGCGTGTCCCGCAGGCTGTTTTTACTGGCGGCGATCCCCGGTTCAAGATCCAGCGTCAGGGTCGGGGTCTGCCAGAGACGCTCCTTACCCGTAAGGGTGTATTCCTGTCGGCGATTATGGTCTGAGAAGCGGCTGACGGCGGCGCTGAACTGGTACTCACGGCGCTCGTTTTGATACCAGCGGATCCCGCCTTCACCCCGGTTGGCGCTAATCCCGTTGCGTAATGCCCGTAGCGGCGCGGTGCGGGATAAGCGTTCAAGGCTGCCGCTGACCTGCCAGTTATCATTGAAAAAGTACGTAGTTGAGAGGCGAGCACCCGGCTTGTTTTCACCGTGATAGCGGTTGCTGGATACCTCGGCTTCGAGCTGAAGGTCGCGAGGACGCCACTCGATGCCGCCCAGGAGGTGACGGCTGGTGCCTTTGCCTTCATCGAAATTACCCTGCGCATAGCGGGTACCCGCAAACAGCCGCCAGCTATCCGCTACCGGTGGACCATAGAGCGTGGCATCCCCGTTCAGGTCGTGCGTCCCGCTGATGGGGTTATCGGAGTGCAAGCCCTTGCTTGCGTTAAGGCGCAGCTCGGACATGTGATGCACCGTTCTGAGCCTGTCCAGACGCCTGGCGCTGCGAGCAACGGGCGCACGGGCAAGCACGTCGTCGGCCAGTAAATCCATCTGGCGCCACTCCTGCAGATCCATGGCGACGTAAGCCTGCTGCTGTTCCAGCTCCAGATTAGATGGCTCCAGCGCCTCCGCCCTTTTCAACGCTTGCTCGGCCGCGCGCGGCTGGCCCCGCGCCTGAAGCAGGGTGGCATAGTCAATCTGCAGCCCCTGATTGCCCGGCGCCGTTGTGGCCAGACGGTGCGCCAGCTTATCCGCATCCGGCAGGGCGTTGGTTGAGAGCAAATAGTTAAATTTGAGCGACTGCCCGGTAAGCCACCGATCGTTGGGCTGCGGAGTGGGCGAGCCGAAATCGTAGCGGGTCCACGGAACGCTGCGGGTCTGGCGCTCTACGTACTGGCGAGCGGCTTGATACTGCCCCGTGTCCAGCCAGGCGTAGAAAAGCGCATGCTCCTCGTCCTGCGGATCGGCGGCGTATTGCGGATAGCGTTGCAGCAGCGAGAAGGCGGCAGTGGCGTTTTTCTCCTGCAGATACGCGGAGATCGCCCAGCCGATGGCCCAGCCCGGCACCGGATGCTGCGCCTCCGTCAGCGCCTGATATTCACGGATGACCTGCGGGTAATCGCCATGCGCGTACAGCGCACCCAGCCTGTCGATACGGGCGAGGATGATGTCTTCCGCTGCCTGCGGTTCGTGTTGCCAGCGTGAGAGCAGGGCGTCGTAACGATTCAGTGCCGTTTGCGCCAGCTGCAGGCGCTCCTTTTCCGTTCTGCCAGGCACGTCGGCAAGGCGAACCCATTCTGCGGCGGCATTAAGCTCCAGACGGCGGCGCTGCGCGGGGGTCAGCGTTACCCTTTGTGACAGCATCAGCGCGGGAGTACTCACCCGGTTATCCGTTAGCGCGTCAATCAACTCGCTAAGGAGCGCGTTATTCTCCGGCGCAAGGGTCAGCGCGCGCGTGTCCGCTAAAAGCCGATCCCAGCTTTTTCCCTGGCGTAACCAGACGTACGAAAGCGTCTGAAGATGCGCCGGAGAGGGATCCTCCGTCACCAGCTGGCGGGCTTCCTGCAGAGCGAGCGTATCCATGCGGGCATCGGCCAGGGTTTTGATATAGCCGATACGATAATCGTCATTATGTGGCGCAAGGTTACGCGCCTCTTTCCACAGTGATAAGGCAGGCTGCCACGCTTTTTGATCTCTTCTGGCCTGCGCGACAGCCGCAACGCCGCGAGCGGGCAGCGGCATATAAATGCCATAGCGCTGCCAGAGCTGAATCACCTCGTCATTACGACCTGCCCACGCAGCCACCTGTAACCAGTCCGCCACTTGCTCGGGCGTCAGAGCATGCTGTTGCTGATACCGCTGAAGATAATTGAGAAACGGCGTGTAATTACCGTTACGTGCCTGTTGAATCTGTTGCTCATAAACGGATTCCGTTGCCTGAACGAGAACAGGAAACAGAAATAGCAGAAACAATAATCCTGGGGCGCGATAAAAGAATAACGTATTGAAGCGAAGCGATCTTTCCATATCTATTTGCCATTTGTTTATCATGAATCCATTGCATAACACGGCCGCCTTTTAACTCTGCGTTAAAGGCCATAAATGAGAACATTAAATCTGAATGCAGTTACGTTATGGGGTACTTACTTTAAGGTAATTATGGAACCTCCTCTTTGGGAACTGGGTGGAAGGTAATGTACACCTGATATGTTGCCGGATAAATATGGTGAAAAGCAGAGGGGTAGTTTTGGGATAATTCTGGAATGAGATGTCTTTTGTGATTATTTTGAATTGAATATGTATTTGTAACTATTTGATATTAATGTGTTTTATTTATGTCTTTTTGAGTTTGTTTATATTCCTGGCGAGGTTTTATTGTAGCAATTAAAGTACTTTCTGGTGCATGTTTGGGAAGTTTCATGACAAAAAGTCTTAATGTTCAGCGAAGTGACTTTTCTGCGATTGTTTTTTATTTATAATTAACGCCAGCCATTGAATGAAAGTCTACAGGAAGTCTTACTCATCAATGTCTGTATTGAGGGATGTTCAACGCCAGAATACATATTGTCGTTAATATTACAGCGCTATAAAACGAAGGCGGCCTTCTTTCTGAAGGTGCGCTCTTGCTTTAATCTAAAAGGGATGGTTAGTGGCAACTTCAATAGTGTTAGTGACCCAGGATCGCTATCTTGTCAGGGGGATGAGGCTATTTTTCCCGGATATTATCCTGCTCGACTCGATTGACAGAAACATATTTGATAACGGTGCAGATGAATATTCTGTGTTGATTGATAGCCGTTCTCCGCTCCGTTTATATGATTACCTGATACGCCATCCGGCCAGAACAAAAAAAACGATCTGCTGCGTTATGCTGGATATGCGACATCGCGAGGAGAATCTACTCAGTATGAAGTTGTTTATGAACACGTCGCTTACGGCGCCGGATATGGCATCGTTATTTAACCTGATGCTCAATATGAAGGGCAGGCGTCTGACCACCAAATGGCTGCTTAACTTACGGCTTGGCACGCACGAAGCGATCATGCTGCGGTTGTTGAGGGCAGGGATGTCGATGGAAGCGATTGCCGATGAGCTGAACACGTCGGTGAAGAGCCTCTATCGCAAGCGGACAGCGCTGTCGGAACGCCTGGGGGCGGAGAACTTCAACGAGGCGTGTTTGTTTATCTTTAAAAACAAACTGCTGGACGCGGTTGGGAACGATCCCTGAATTCCTGAGAGCCTAAAAGCAAAAACCCGCCACAAGGGCGGGTTCTTTTACTGGAAATAATTCAGAACGACCAGCGCAGATTAGCGTTAACCGAGTTGACGCGGGTATCCGCACCATATTGCCCCTGATAACCCACATCCAGCGTCGCAGCACGCGACAGCTGTACGCTCACGCCGATATCACCCACCATCACGTCCTCATCCACGGCCTGCCCCTGAGTAATGAACGCGTCGCTGCCCGCAAACGCCATGCGCGAAGAGGTATTCTTATCGCCATAGGCGTGCTGCCAGCCCAACGAACCGTAGAGGTTCACGTTCTTCGGCAGCTCGGTCACACCGCGCACCCCGAGGGTGGAGTAGAAGGTGTTCATCGTTTCGTTACTTACGCTCAGCGCGGCGGCACCGCCGTCTTCCCTGAAGCTGTCGGTATGCAGTCGAATGTACGATAAATTGACGAACGGCTCGATATTCATATCAGGCTGGCCGAAGCGGTAGCCCGCTTCGGTGAATGCCAGCAGCGAGTTGGCGTCGTAATCCGACTTCAGCCGATCCGAGAAGCCGCTGAAATCAACGCTGCGCTCGCCTTCGATCTTGTGCCAGGTGTAACCCAGCGCGCCGCGAAGGGAGAACGCATCCTGTTGACCCGCCGCATACAGGCCAAGGTGGTAGTTATCGGTATCCGTTGAGGAACGACGGCTGTCGACGTCGTAATCACCGCGGCTGTAGCCGAAGTAGCCACCGACACGCACGTTATGATCCGCCAGCTTGCGATCTGCCCCCAGCAGGAAGCCGGTGGTGTTGCCGTCCAGCTTGCCCACGTTACCGTCGCCGTCGTTTCGGCTCCAGGAGCTGAAGGTCTGGCCCCAGACGCCATTGTTTTGCGGCTCCGGCTGCTGCACCAGCGACATCGCTAACGGTGGTATCGGCAGGCTGTCGTTATCAAACGCGCGCTGCATACGCTGGTTTAAGACGTTAAACACCTGCGTGCTGCCGGCGATCAGGTTGGACTGCATTGACGGATAAACTTCACCGGACAGCTGGTTGAACGCCTCGCGCGCTTCCGGCGCGCTGAGTACCAGCAGCGAGTTATACAGCGCCAGCGACGGGCCGCTTTGCGTCAGGGTGGAGAGCGCGCCGGCGGTATTCCACTGGTTGCTGCTTTTGGCGACGGTCTGGAAAATCCCCGGCTTGCCGCTGCCCGGATTCTCACTGCCAGGGTTTTCTCCGCCCGGGTTCTCACCGCCTGGGTTTCCTCCTCCTGGATTTTCACCTCCCGGGTTTCCTCCTCCTGGATTTTCACCTCCCGGGTTTTCGCCTCCCGGATTCTCGCCGCCGGTCTCTTTCTGCGCGATGGTCAGATCGACGGCGTTGGTGCTCTGGTTGAGCGCCACGTCCAGGAAGGCGGATTTGGACACCGCCCCCGCGAACTGACCGTCAATTCCCCCGTCGGAGGTTAAAATGCGATAGCTTTGGCCCGTTTTGTAGCTGGTTTGCGGATCCAGCGCGGTGACCTGTACCTGAGCCCGATCGCTGATGGTCGTTTTGCCTGCGACCAGCAGCTGGTCGCTGCGGCCATCACCGGCGATATCGACGTCATAGAAAGAGTCACCCACAAAATTCAGATAACGTTTCAGCGTCAGCGTGCCGATATCGCCATCCCCTGGCGAGATATGCCCGCCGGAAAGGATCTCGGTCTGGCCCAGCGTGCCGTTCCCTCCCAGCGTTCCGCCGGCCTTGATTGAGGCGGCGCTGCTGTAGCCCAGCCCGTCGCTAACGTCGGATCCCGCCGTCGCGTTGAGGATCAGCGTCCCGCCGTTCTCGGCGCTAAGAGTCTGAATATCAAAAATATCGTCTTCTGGCTGGGTGTTGATGTTGCTGGCGATAATGACTTTGCCACCGCGCGCGGTCACGTTCGCCTGAAGGGCTGAAAGATCGCCATTCAGCGTTGTCTGCCCGGAAGTATTGATCACTTCACCTTCGCCACTCATCTTGTTGCTAAAGACGTAATTTTCGTCGGTATGGTTGAAGTAGACATAGCTGCCGAACAGCCCGCCGCGCAGGCTGATTGCCGTATTCGCATCAAGAGTACCCGCGCCGCCCGCTGTGCCAAGCGTTGGCTCAGTTAAACCCGTTCCGGTGTCCATATTGCCGCGGCTGCCGACAATGAGCGCACCCCGGTTCGAGCCGGAACCCGAGGTCCCCACAATCAGCGTATTGCTGCCAGCGGAAAATGAACCGCCGTCAATCACCGACAGCACGCCATTGCCATAATCGCCCACGCTCACGCTGCTGCCGCTGGTAAAGCGCGAGTCTTTGCCCGCAATAACCAGCTCGGCGGTTTTACCTGCCCCGGAGACGCCCGCCACCTGCACGCCGCCAACGTTAACCGCACCGCCGTTCAGCACGTCCAGGTCGCCATATAGCGTCAACGTACGGCCAACGTTCCACTGTGAGCCGCTCCCCGTGACGGTGGCTTTCGGGCTTAGCGTGTCGGTTTCACCCGGCCCGGTACCGTTGCCGATGCGCGCATCGTAGGCGGTGCTGAGCGCCGCGCCGTCTTCAATCGCCAGTGTGGAGCGTGCCCCCAGATCGGTACCTACGCTGAGAAAATTACTGGTCACGCGAGAGCCGGCGCCAGTGGCGATAAGGTGGCTGTCGTAGCCGCGGGTGGTGCCGACAACAATTTCTTTTGCGCTGGCCAGCGCGCCTTCTTCGACTCGCAGGGTGCCGAGGCCAAGATTCAGGTCGCCGCGCAGGACGTACTGATCGTTCACTGCGTTAAGCTCAGCGTTTGGCCCACGGACCGTGACCACGCTTTCATAAATTTGGCCGTCGAACAGCCGACCGATGTTGATGTTATAGGCGGTGATTTTGCCATTATCGATCAGCAGGTTTCCGGGTTGATTACGTCCAACGTAAACATCTCCGGTGTAACCCAGCGTTTCGGTTATACGCGCCTCGCCATCAAAAATGGCATCGGCTGCGCGCGCGAAATCGGCAGGTGAAAGCAGTAACAGTGGCGCGGAAAATAGAGCGAGGTAAAGTCTGGAAAGCGGCGTCTTAACCGCTAAAGCATGCGATGTAGAGTTATTCACGGGCTATCTCCGTACTCATTAGCGTGATGTCTGGAAAATCGTTTTTATGAAAACTCAGATACGTCAGAAAATATAAAAGGCGTTATTTATGTACGCCTTTTCATTTGCCGTTAATTATTTATGCGTGACAACAGGGGTACAGGTTGGTGCGCTGAGCGTCGGGGCGGATCCTAAAATCCCCGGCATCATCATTGATGAGCAATCGAAAATACGCCCTTTTTCCGTCGTAGCGCGATAAGACAGTTTTTGCCCTCCCAGTGCGTCCGGCTGGGCGCCATTAACATTGGTCACGGTTATTTCATCCGATGAGCCCAGCCCCAGCATTTTAGCGGTCTCCGCCTGCAGGAGTGGAATAGCCTGATCGGTTTTTAGCGTGGAACAACCGGCGAGCATCAACGTAACGCTTAAAAAGATGAGTGGTTTTTTCATAAATTATCCTTGATATCCAATCAGTTAATTTCACTGATTGTATTTATGTTTTCAATTACCCAAATCAGCGAATAATATATTTCCCTTTCCTAATCGAAAAAACCCTCCTAAAGTAGGGTGGGTAGATAATAATTCATCTGTACACTCAGATATGCGAAGGTAAAAGGAGGATCCTTTGGGGCAGAATTATGCGTTGGTCGTTGATGACCATCCATTGGTAGCAAGCGGCATCGCTAATTTTCTGATTTCACATTGCCATTTTAAGCAGGCGAGCGTGGTGACGAATGAGGAAGATTGCTACCGTCAAATTAGGGATAATGGCCCGCCGCGTTTGCTGGTCATCGATTTTTGGCTTTCGTCCGGAACGGCACTGAAATTACTCAAAGAAGTAAAACAACATTACCCACAGGTACGGTTCCTGGTGGTCAGCGGGGACGACAATAATGACATCTGGCAGAAAGTTCACGCCGCCGGGGGACACGGATTTGTATTGAAAAGCGAACCGCCTGAAATGTTCTCACGGGCCGTTTGTGCACTCCTTGATAATCTGACCTGGTTTCCTGAGAGAAACGATTTTCCCGTTGAATCGAATAATGAGAAGTTAAGTAAATTTAACTTAACGCCGCGACAAATAGACGTTTTGAATATGATTATGCGCGGCCTGCCAAATAAACGAATCGCCGCGCAGCTTTCAATTTCTGAGCCCACGGTCAAAGAACACATCAGCAATATATTGAAAAAGATAGGCGTTAACAGCCGGGTCGAAGCCATCACGCTTCTGCATGGCAAGCGGGAATCATCAGAATGAGGTTTTTCCAGAGCTTACAGAAAGATGGTATCTCATCTCCCGCGCAGATCCGTTTGCTAAACAACACTTTTTTGCGGCTGGTGTTCAGCTTTAGCGCGGTGCCATTTGTCGGTATTCCTTTTGCCATCTGGATCTATTTGCTGGGCGATGAACTTGGCCCAACCATTATCTGGATAATTATTTACCTGCTATGTGCCGTGGCAATCCGCATATTGCACCGACGCTACCAGCGCGAAGTGAAAGAGCATGATGAAGAGGACGTCCTGCGCCGCTGGCTTCCGTGCATAAATAAGATCGCTTTTATTCACGGGCTGGGGATTTCATCTCTCTATTTAATTACTCCGCAGACGCAGAACTTTGACTTTTTCCTGCTCCTTAATATCAGTATTGCCGCCATCGTCGCCGCCAATGCGACGCATCTGACGCCAGTCATCAGCACTTTTACGTGCTTTTTCTTCGCCTCCTGGGGAGTATTGAATATCGGCATCATCTGGCGGCTGGACGAGCTGATATTCATTGTGCTGATGCTGAACCTGCTGTACGGCTTCGCCATTTACCGCCATGCATTAACGTCGCACGCGTACTTTATTCAGCAAGCGCTGCTTGAGGAAAAAAGCTCACGCCTGGCAGAACAGTTTCGTCAGGCCAAAGAGGAAGCGGAGCAGGCGCTGCTGGATAAAAATCAGTTCCTGACGACAGCCAGCCACGACCTGCGTCAGCCGGTACACGCCATGGGCTTTCTGATCGAAGCGATTATCCACCGAAATCGGGACGACAGCCTGACGCCCCAGCTGCTTGACCTTCAGCAGAGCGTTCGCTCGGTGCATTTGATGTTCAATTCTCTGCTTGACCTCAGCAAGATTGAATCCGGGAAAGTGCTCACAGCCCCTACCAAAGTGGATATCGGCGCTCTGCTCGACTCGGTGATCACGCTGTTTCGCGAAGAGGCTAATAGCCGTGCACTTAGGCTGTCCACCCGTCGACCCAAACGCCGCATCCACGTGATGGGCGACCCGCTGCTGGTGCGACAATCGCTGATTAACCTGATTCAAAACGCCCTTCGCTACACGCAGCAGGGCGGCGTGCTGGTTGCCATCCGACCGCGCGGTGACGAGTGCCTGGTGGAGGTGTGGGACACGGGTGTCGGTATCGCTGATGACGAGAAAGGTAAAATCTTCTCCCCTTACTACCGCCCCGAACTGGCCTGGAAGATCGACAGCGCCGGACACGGGCTGGGCCTCGCCGTGGTTGCCCGCTGTGCCAGGCTGATGAAGGTGAAGTACGGGATGCAATCCATAGAAGGTAAAGGCTCACGCTTCTGGATGCGCTTCACTCAATATGCTGGCGAAGAGATCGCGACGGACACCCCGCCCGCCGATAACAACGTCTCTGCGCCGGTACGCTATGCGCCGCTGCGCGGTTCTTGCCTGGTCGTCGATGACGACCCGCTGGTGACGTCAGCCTGGGAGAGCCTGATGAGCGTATGGGGAATCAACGTGCGCTGCGCGGCCTCCGCTGAAGAAGCGTTCGCCATCATCGACGACGGCTTCACCCCGTTCGCCGTGCTGTGCGACCAGCGCCTGCGATCCGGCGAAAGCGGCTTCGACATCCTGAAAGCGCTTTTTGAACGTCTGCCGGACATGAGCGGCGCGATGGTCAGCGGCGAATTTAATTCGCCTGTTCTGCTGGAGGCGGAGCAGGAAGGGTATCTGGTGCTGCGTAAGCCTCTGGAGCCGGCTAAACTGCATGCGCTACTGACGCAGTGGTCCGGGTGTCGTGGATAGGGGAATAGATAATAGCAGCATTGCGCTTCACTGTAGGGCCAGATAGTTCGCGGTGTCCTGCTGTGATGCCAATGTGTCGGTATGGTTGAGCCGCTGAGGGAGGATTTCGCGGGCCTGATTAATGATTTCATCGTGCATGATTCAGCCTCCTGTGGTGATCTGCATGTTGCTTCTACAGGGCAGGGCGGGAGATGTTGGAAACGGCCCCGAAGGAGTCATTAGAGTTGCTACCAGCGAAGTTCCGCAGTGGGCAATAATGTCAGTTTTCGAGAGTATACTCTAAGATATCTTCAACTCGTTGATATATATTAATTTGATGAATATCGTCAGGTAGCGATTTATCCGCCAAATTAAGTTAAACTTCGTCACAGGTTTCAATGAGTTATGGGACGGATAACAGAATGACCAGCGAAGAGGCACTTTTAAAATCAGGTTTTAGCAAACGAGATATTCAAAAGCTAAAAAACAATATTGAAAATTACGGTGGTTCGTTTGATAGCGTAACTCATGATCTGGCCAATCGTTTTAAGGCTATGAAGTGGATAACTATTATTGCCTTCATCATACTGGCTTTAACTCTTTTACTTGCATCCAAGGATACAAGCCTGACACTTGCACTCACGTTATTGATTGTACTACCTTTCATCTGGTATATAACGCCAGCAAAACTTGGCTATAAATCCTGGCGTTATCGTAAAATGCTGACTAATTCTGGGACGGGTCGCTGACGGACAACAGATCAAAAATAATCTTAGCTTTCAGGCCATAACCCGCTATTTTCATTGTAAGCTGCGGGCGGCTCAGTGTGCTCACCTTTCGGTAATAGTCAGCAGGGAGATAACGAAACAGTCGCCAGGTACCAGGTCGCTGTAACAAGCCAAAAATGGTGTACGCATTAGCGGCCAGTGAAATTGATTTGTAGACACCTAACCCATTCTCACGACTAAAGCCCATAAACTCAGCTGTAGACATCGCGGCATTCGCGACCAGCCCTTCACTGGTAGTGTTGTTAGTTGCGTAGCGAGCCACTTCTTTACTGATGCTGTTTGCCCCGTCAGTAACCAGAATCGCACCAGCAAGAACTCCGAGAGGGGTCATAGTGCCTATGAGGGTAAATCCTGCGGCTATTTCAGCACCGGCCAGGACAACACTAACAGCCGAGATCACATACCCAACAATTTTGTTATTCTCTCGGATAAACTCGACTTTAGCGTAAAGCTTCGCTGCCTTCGTTCTTAATAAACGCGCTTGTTCCAGCAGGTTACTGTTTTCTTCTCTGAGAATTTTAACGCATTCCATGCATTCTTCATCTGATTTAGCCCGACGAGCTAACGTAAACTGATGTTCTATGAGGTCCCGAATTTCCTGAACAAACTTCATTCGAGTCAAACTATCGCTGAGATGAAAAGCCGACAGAGTGTTGGCTGTATTTACCAGTTTCCTGGCTTCCATATTCACCATCGTTTCCGCCCAGGCTTTATTTCTTCCACCTGAACGCATCATGTTAAGTAATGCTGCATCCATTGTAGTTCCTCTCAATTGCTTTACCGGCCTCTGCTTAGACTGATAAACGCCCCCCTGACAGCCATGCGTGCCAACGCACACACAATATAGTAGCAATGTGGTTACGGTGTCTGAAGTAGAAGTCGCTTTTTACAGCTTCGTTCCTCGGCCTACTTTACTGCGGTTAGCCTGGGACTGTTCCAGCAGTGTACGGAACGCCGACAGGTCACTTTTCAGGATGTCCCGGATGGATTTACCACCAATCATTCTAATAAAACAGTTAGCCGATGGGGTGTAATCACGGATACGTGATGCCGCTCTGTCGGGCTCTGTCCAGTTGATATGTGCATTTGTAATGCTCAAATAGATCGGTGAAGGTCAGGTTTTTCTGCTTCTGTGTGGCGGTAAAGGCGGTAAACACGCCAGTTGTACCACCGGGAAGCGGGGCCGGAGGAGAGATAAGGGTGTAACTATCTGTTCAAACAACGAGTTGCTGACTCAGAAAGCAAAAACCCCCGCCGAAGCGAGGGTTATAAATAAGTGGTGCCCGGACTCGGAATCGAACCAAGGACACGGGGATTTTCAATCCCCTGCTCTACCGACTGAGCTATCCGGGCAACGGGGCGCATTAAACCCGATCTGCCCGTTGCCGTCAACGAAAAATGTTGTTTTCGTTACAGACTGCGCAATCTCTCGCCATTTCGCCGCAATCTTAAGCGAAAAAGTGCGTCCAGAGCGCAGAGAGCGGCATGGCGAGCAGTAATGCGGGCAGCATGTTCACCACGGCAAACATCTTGATTCCACAGATGCGCAGCCCGGTAGCCAGTAGCAGCAGGCCGCCGACGGCGGTAAAGTCTGCCATCATCGCCGGCGTGGTGAGCGGGAGAATTAACGTGGCGCAGGTAGCCAGTGCCAGCTGGATAAGCAGCATCGGCACGCAAATCGCCGCAACGGCAACGCCGAGCGTGGTGGCGAAAATGGTGGCGGTGAAGAAATCGAGAAACGCTTTTGCAATCAATATGCTTGGGTCGCCCGTCATCCCTTCCTGCATCGAGCCGAAAATCCCGGTGCCGCTTGCGCAAAACAGAATAATGATGGCGACGTAGTTCTGAATAAACGACTCGTGCGTGCCGTGTTTCGCCTTGCCCGGTCGGGCAATCAGGTTTTTGGCTTTGCCCACCGCGCTATTGATGCCTTTTTCCAGATAGCAAAATTCGCCAATCAGTGCGCCGAGCAGTGTAGCCAGCACCATGACGGGCAGGTTGGCGCATTTGATCACTAAAAGGATGCCGATGCCTAAAGATGCCAGGCCGAATATAGAGGGCATGGATGAACGGATACGCTCCGGCAGCCGCTGACTCAACACTGCGCCCAGTACGCCGCCCAGCAATACGGCTCCGGCGTTAATAAATGGCCCGATAACCACAGTTAACTCCTGTTATTTACTCATTGATATTGCATTATTATGGCACGTCAGGGCTGCGCGAGCCTTAGCTTTGGGTGGTTTCGTGCATACTGATTCCTTCTTGCACGTGAAAATAAAAAGTGACATGATTGCGCGAATTTTCTCCTCCCTGTCTCACCGCTCGGTGAGGGTATTTGCGCTTATGAAAACCATGAAAATTGCCGTCAGCCATGAGCTGGTATCCAAAGTTTCTACGCACCGTGAAAAGGTGACGCTGGATAACACCGATTTCACCGATGTGGCGGCAGTCGTCATTACCGTTGTTGAAAGCTACAGCGGCATTCTCGCGTTGCTGAAGCGTACGGGCTTTCAGCTACCGGTGTTTATGTTCTCGCAAGAGCCTGGAGAGATGCCTGATGGCGTCACGGCGATTATCTCGGGTAAAGCTCAGGAGTTTCTGGAACTTGAGAGCGCCGCCTGCCGTTACGAAGAGGAATTGCTGCCGCCTTTTTTCGATACCCTGAGCCAGTATGTAGAGATGGGCAACAGCACCTTCGCCTGTCCAGGCCACCAGCACGGGGCTTTTTTCAAAAAACACCCGGCAGGGCGACAGTTCTATGATTTCTTCGGTGAGAACGTGTTTCGCGCCGACATGTGCAACGCCGACGTTAAGCTGGGCGATCTGCTGATCCACGAAGGCTCCGCCAAGCACGCGCAAAAGTTCGCGGCGAAAGTATTCAACGCGGACAAAACCTACTTTGTGCTGAACGGCACGTCGGCGGCCAACAAGGTGGTGACCAACGCGCTGCTGACCCGCGGCGACCTGGTGCTGTTCGACCGCAACAACCATAAATCTAATCACCACGGCGCACTGATCCAGGCGGGCGCCACGCCGGTGTATCTTGAGGCGGCGCGCAATCCGTTTGGCTTTATCGGCGGGATCGACGAGCACTGCTTTGATGACGCGTATCTGCGGGATCTGATCCGCGAAGCGGCGCCGGAAAAGGCCGAGGAGGCTCGCCCGTTCCGCCTGGCGATCATTCAGCTGGGCACCTACGACGGGACGATCTACAACGCCCGCCAGGTGATCGACAAGATCGGCCATCTGTGTGACTACATCCTTTTTGACTCCGCGTGGGTGGGCTACGAGCAGTTTATTCCGATGATGGCGGAAACGTCTCCGCTCTTGCTGGAGCTTAACGAGAACGATCCGGGTATTTTCGTGACCCAGTCGGTGCACAAGCAGCAGGCCGGGTTCTCGCAAACGTCGCAGATCCATAAAAAGGATAACCACATCCGCGGTCAGGCGCGCTTCTGTCCGCACAAGCGGCTGAACAACGCGTTTATGCTGCACGCCTCCACCAGCCCGTTTTATCCGCTATTTGCGGCGCTGGACGTGAACGCCAAAATTCACGAGGGCGAGAGCGGGCGCAGGCTGTGGGCGGAGTGCGTTGAGCTGGGCATTGAGGCGCGCAAGGCCATCATCGCCAACTGCCATATGATCAAACCGTTTATCCCGCCGGTAGTGGCGGGGCGGCCATGGCAGGATCACCCCACGCAGGTCATCGCGATCGAGCGTCGCTTCTTTAGCTTCGAGCCGGGGGCCAAATGGCACGGGTTTGAGGGCTATGCGAGCGAGCAGTATTTCGTCGACCCGTGCAAGCTGCTGCTGACCACGCCGGGCATTGATGCAGAAACAGGTCACTATACCGATTTCGGCATTCCGGCGACCATTCTCGCCCACTACCTGCGCGAAAACGGCATCGTGCCGGAGAAGTGCGACCTCAACTCGATCCTGTTCCTGCTGACGCCTGCCGAAAGCAGCGAGAAGCTGGCGCAGCTGGTGGCGATGCTGGGGCAGTTTGAGCAGCATATTGAAGACGACACGCCGCTCGCTGACGTGCTGCCGACCATCTACCAAAAATACCCGGTGCGTTACCGCGACTACACGATCCGTCAACTGTGCCAGGAGATGCACGATCTCTACGTCAGCTTTAACGTGAAGGATCTACAGAAGGCGATGTTCCGCCAGGAGAGCCTGCCCGCCGTAGTGATGAACCCGCAGGATGCCAACCAGGAGTACATTCGCGGGAACGTGGAGCTGGTGCGTATTCGTGACGCTGAAGGGCGCATTGCCGCCGAAGGCGCGCTGCCGTACCCGCCAGGCGTGCTTTGCGTGGTGCCGGGAGAAGTCTGGGGCGGGGCGGTACAGCGTTACTTCCTGGCGCTGGAAGAGGGCATTAATATGCTGCCGGGCTTCTCGCCGGAGTTGCAGGGCGTTTACAGCGAGAAGGATGCGGACGGGATTAAGCGGCTGTATGGGTACGTATTGAATGTCTGAACGTAGGCCCGGTGGCGCAAGCTTACCGGGCCTATAATACTTCGTCAGGCTTCTGCGCGGCGGTACATCCTCCTCGGATGCCCAATTTTCCCGTACAGCATCTCCACCGTCAGAAAACCCACCTCCACGCAGTGTTCCAGATAGCGTCGGGTGGTGGTTTTACTCAGTCCCGTCTCGCTCACCACCTCATCCACCGTAAAGCAGTGCGCCGCCTTGCTGTTAAACAGCGTTTGCACCCGCGCCAGCGTGTTCTCCTCTATTCCCTTACTGCCGTTGTCCAGACGATAGTTTTTCGCCTGTAACTGATAGAGTGAATCCACGTTCTGCTGGTCAACAATCTTCCAGACGCGCTGCTGCTCGGCAAACTGCACAAAACGCTCCAGCGACTGGCTGAGCCGCTTCCAGGAGACCGGCTTAAGGATATAGTCAAACGCGCCGTTGCGAATCGCCTGGCTACAGGTGTCCATATCGCTGGCGGCGGTGATGAAAATCACCGAGCAGTTGGCGCGGGCCAGCATCGGGTTGCTGATAAGGGTGATGCCTTTGCCGTCCGGCAGGTAGTTATCCAGCAGCATCAACTGCGGCTGTTTACTCTCAAGCTGAACCTGCGCGTCGGCCAACGACGCGGCAATCCCCACCAGCCTCAGGCGCGGATGTTTACCGATAAGCTCCGCGTGCAGCTGTGCCAGTTCGTTCTCGTCTTCAACAATCAGTACGTCGATAAGTTCATGTTGCATAGTCGGTATCTTCCAGTTGCCGGACGGTTCCCGAGGCCGGGATAAACAGTGAGAAAATGGTCCCGTGCGGCATGTTATCGGCAACTTCTATTGTGCCGCCAGCCTGCGTGACGTAGCTTTCAATCAGATACAGGCCAATCCCGTGATCGCCCCGCGTTTTGGTGGTGATGCCGCGTTCAAATATCCGGTCACGGATCGCCGGGGTAATGCCAATGCCCTGGTCGGCCACTTCAATAATCAGCTCCTGCTCGCTGAGTTTTATCAGCACTTCCACCGGCGCATGCGGGAGCGGCGATCGCTGCGTCGCTTCGATGGCGTTATCCAGCAGGTTGCCAATAATCGAAATCAGCTCTTGCTCTCCCAGCGGCAGGAACGGTTTGTCCAGCCGACAGGCCGGGTCGAAACTCAGCTCGACGCCTTTCTCACGCGCGCGGGCGGCTTTTCCCAGCAGCAGCCCGCAAAGTGTCGGGGAACTAAAGCGGGAGGAGATAAAGTCCAGCAGCTCCTGAGCATGCTCCGACTGCGCCTGAATGTAGCGAATGGCCTCTTCATAGCGGCCCATATGCAGCAGGCCGGAGAGGGTGGTCATCCGGTTCAGCTGCTCATGACGCATAATGCGCAGGTTATCGACGTAGCGTTTTACCTGGCTGAGCTGGCTGCTGAGAGAGTCGATCTCGTTGCGATCGCGGAAGGTGATCACCCAGCCCTGCAGCGACCCCTCAAGCATGATGTGTACCCGGCTGGCAATCACCGTGAGATCGTTAAAGCGGCAAATCTCGTCATGGGTATCTTTCGCCAGCATCGTCTTCGTGTCGAAGAACGGGACCGGATCGATCACCTGGCTTATCAGCTGCCCGCGCAGTTCCCGGGCCGGCTGGCTCAGGCCCAGCAGCTTGCGCGCCGCCTGGTTGATCACCTCTATGCGCCGTTCGTTATCAATGGCGATCACGCCTTCGTAGATGGACTCCATCATCGCCTTTTGCTGGCGCACCAGCAGGCCGATCTCTCGTGGCTCCAGGGAGAAGATCTGCTTCTTAATACTACGGGTAAAGAACCAGGAGAAGACAAAGAGGGCGATCAGCAGCAGCATGGCGGCAATCAGGATATTGACCACTTTACTGACGGTAATGGTGTCCAGGTAGCTGGTGAGATAGCCAACTGAAACAATGCCGACCACCTGCCCGGCGTCGTTGAAAATGGGCGCTTTACTGCGCAGTGAAATGCCCAACCCGCCTTTTCGTATGGTTGTCGTGCTTTTCCCCTGCAATACGGCTTCATTGTCGCCGCCGACCAGCGTCGTGCCCACCCTGTCGGCAAAGACGGAGTGAAAAAGATGCCGTCCCGTATTATCGCCAATGACAATAAAGCTGGCGTCGCTGTGCGCGGCCATTTTCTGCATAAAATCATGAATGGCGTTGATATCTTTTTGTTCAACTTCAGTACGCAATGACGGAATAAGCGCAATCTCTTCTGCCTGTATTTTAGCGCGCGCACTCATTTCCTGATAAAGCTGTTTTCCGACATCGGCATAATAATATCCGCCCAGCAGCACAAAAAGTACTGAGAAAAAGACAACCAGCGAAATAAACAGCTTAATCTGGAAAGAGACTTTCATAACTATCACGCAAAGTAGCGGCAAAGATCGTCAATATATCATCTTTTTTCATGCGGACGTCCGCTTTGCGGGAAACTTGTGATCCCTTGCACAGCAAGGCCTGTAAATGATTTATCCAGAAGGCTTATGATCTTCATGCTGCTACGTTAAATGTTATTTGGGCGTTCAATTCAGAAAAGAAACCATAAAAACCACGATAATAAATAAGGCATAAATCACATTAAATAAAAGAAACCATAAAAACCATAGCTGCCATTAAAACTTCGCTTTTAATATGCCATTCCTCACATAAAGTAGGCCTTTGTGACTCTAAGCTGAACGCACAAAATAACTAAGGGGCTTATTATGAGCACAACTGACGATTCTTTCTCTGTTACCCACGACCCGATTGAAATTCAGCGGCCATCCCTCAAGGAGCGGTGGTGGCATATTATGGATACCTGGAAAATCGGGATTATTCCTCTGCCGCTGTTCGTTCTGGCGGGCGCGCTGATTGCGATTGATTGCCTGGGCGGAAAGCTGCCGAGCGATATCGTGGTGATGGTGGCGACGCTGGCCTTCTTCGGCTTTGCCTGCGGTGAGTTCGGCAAACGCCTGCCGATTGTCGGCAAGCTTGGTGCGGCGGCGATTTGCGCCACCTTTATCCCTTCCGCACTGGTCTACTACGGTTTGCTGCCGGACGTGGTGGTGGAATCCACGACTAAATTCTACAAATCCACCAACATTCTCTACCTCTATATCTGCTGCATTATCGTCGGCAGCATCATGAGCATGAACCGCACGGTGCTGATTCAGGGCTTCCTGCGCATCTTCTTCCCGATGCTGTGCGGTGAAATCGTCGGCATGATTGTTGGCATGGGCGTGGGGCTGGCGCTGGGCCTCGAGCCGTTCCAGATCTTCTTCTTTATCATTCTGCCGATCATGGCGGGCGGCGTCGGGGAAGGGGCGATTCCGCTTTCCATCGGCTATGCCACCCTGCTGCATATGGACCAGGGTGTAGCGCTCGGCCGCGTGCTGCCGATGGTCATGCTCGGCGGGCTGACGGCAATCATCATCTCCGGCTGCCTGAACCAGCTCGGTAAACGCTACCCGCACCTGACCGGTGAAGGCCAGCTGATGCCTAACCGCGCGAATGCCGATGCCACCGTCTCTCAGCCTGCGTTTTCCGGTAAAGCAGACGTGACGACTATCGCCTCCGGCGCGCTGCTGGCGGTACTGCTCTATATGCTCGGCATGCTCGGCCACAAGCTGATTGGCCTCCCTGCGCCGGTCGGCATGCTGTTTATGGCGGTGCTGGTGAAGCTCTGCAACGGCGCCTCTCCGCGCCTGCTGGAGGGCTCGCAGGTGGTGTACAAATTCTTCCAGACCTCCGTGACCTACCCGATCCTCTTCGCCGTTGGCGTGGCCATTACCCCGTGGCATGAACTGGTGGCCGCCTTCACGCTGACCAACCTGCTGGTGATTATCAGCACCGTCTCCGCGCTGGTGGCGACCGGGTTCTTCGTCGGTAAAAAGATTGGTATGCACCCGATTGATGTCGCCATCGTCTCCTGCTGTCAGAGCGGACAGGGCGGTACCGGCGACGTGGCGATACTGACCGCAGGCAACCGCATGAGCCTGATGCCGTTCGCCCAGATTGCTACCCGTATCGGCGGCGCGATTAACGTCTCTGTCTCACTGCTGATTCTGGGCAACTTCCTCGTCTAAGTATTCAGGAAAAAACAATGAAACTCGCAAGCTTTTTATACCAGGGAAAACGCAGCTACGGCATCGTCCAGGCCGAGGGCGTGATTGATTTAGGCCGCCGCCTGGGCGACCGTTACAGCGACCTCAAGGCGCTGCTGCAGGGCAACGGTCTGGCGCAGGCCACCCGTTACCTGAACGACGCGGTGGATGTACCGCTGAGCGCCATCACCTTCTTACCTGTGATCGTGCAGCCGGAAAAAATCCTCTGCGTGGGCATGAACTACGCCGACAAGCGCAAGGAGTTTGACCAGCACAACCCGGCCCCAACGCTGTTTGTCCGCTTCCCGGACTCACAGACCGGCCACAACGAGCCGGTGCTGAAGCCGCGCCACTCCAGCGAATTCGACTACGAAGGCGAGCTGGCGGTGATCATCGGTAAGGGTGGGGAGAACATCAGCCGCGATGACGCCCTGCGCCACGTGGCGGGCTACAGCTGCTACATGGACGGCTCCGCCCGCGACTGGCAGCACACCTGGTTCACCGCCGGTAAAAACTGGCGTCAGACCGGGGCGTTTGGCCCCTGGATGGCGACGGCGGATGAGATCCCGGACCCGCACAGCCTGGCGATCCGCACCTGGCTTAACGGCCGCATGGTGCAGGAGGACAACACCAGCAGCATGATCCACAAGGTCGCGGAGCTCATCGAGTACATCAGCACCTTTACCCGCTTAAGCCCGGGCGACGTGATCATCACCGGCTCCCCGGGCGGCGTGGGTAAAAAGCGTAACCCGCCGCTGTTTATGAAAGAGGGGGATCGCATTGAAGTGGAGATCGAGCATATCGGTCATCTGAGCAACGTGATTGTTGAAGCGCCAGCCGTCGGGCTTGCGGCGGCACACTGAGAAAGGCGGCATGAACAGTCAACCCATCGATTTTCGCCAGACGCTGGTGGCGAAACACCCGGAACGCTTAAGCCAGATCCGCTACCTGCTGGCAGACAGCGGCCTTGGCCTGGACAACGACATCACGCTGTTTGTCGAAGCCTGGTCCGGCGCGCAGCTGGTGGGTTGCGCAGGACTTGCCGGCAACGTCATCAAATGCGTGGCGGTCAACGAGCAGCTTCGTGGGGAAAACCTCAGCGCGCGGCTGCTGGCAGAGGTGGAAAATGCGGCGCTGGAGCGCGGCCATTTTCACCTCTTCCTCTGCACCCGTCCGTGCAACAGGGAGCGCTTTGCCCGCAGCGGCTTCTGGCCAATTGCCCAGAGCGGGAACAACGCGGTGCTGATGGAGAACACCCCGCAGGGGATCGCGCGCTACTGCCGTACCTTAAGCCGGATGCGAAAGGGCGGGGAGAAAACTGGCGCGATAGTGATGAACGCCAATCCGTTCACCCTCGGCCACCGCCATCTGGTAGAGCAGGCGGCGGCGCGGTGTGACGCCCTGCATCTGTTCGTGGTGCGTGAAGACGCCTCGTTCTTCCCGTTCAGCGCGCGTCTCGAGATGGTGCGCGCGGGCGTAGCCCATCTGCCGAACGTGGTGGTGCATGAAGGCTCGCAGTACATCATCTCCCGCGCCACCTTCCCGGCCTACTTCCTGAAGGAGACCGGAAAAGTGCAGCAGGCGTGGAGCGAGATCGACGTGCTGATCTTCCGGGACTTCATCGCCCCGGCGCTCGGCATCACGCACCGCTTCATCGGCTCGGAGCCTTTTTGCGACATCACCCGCCAGTACAACCAGACGCTGCATGACCTGCTGGCCTCGCATATCGAGGTGGTGGAAATGCCGCGCATCAAGGCCACCGGCAACGCCATTTCGGCGTCCGAAGTGCGCCGTTTACTCAAGACACAGCAGTTTTCCCGGATCCGGGAGATCGTCCCGGACTCCACCTTCGCGCATCTCGAAACACACTATCGTGCGAGTGCGGAAGTCGCATAACTATCAGGAAATTATCATGAATATTGTAAGGGAGGCGCTGGCCGGAACGCAGGAGTCCAGCGACCTGATGGTGAAAATCGCCCCCGCTCACGGCGAGCTGGAGATTGTCATCCACAGTGTAGTGATTAAGCAGTTTGGCGAGCAAATTCGTCAGGTGGTCAACGACACGCTGCGCGCCATGAACGTGCGCCAGGGGCTCATCATTATTGAAGACAAAGGGGCGCTGGACTGTGTTATTCGCGCCCGCCTGCAAAGCGCGCTGATGCGTGCCGCCGATGAACAGGCCATCAACTGGGAGGCGCTGAAATGAGTAAACTCCGCCGCAGTATGCTGTTCCTGCCGGGCGCCAACGCCGCCATGCTTTCCACCGCGTTTATCTACCGCCCCGACTCCATCATGTTTGACCTTGAGGACGCCGTCGCCCTGCGTGAGAAGGACACCGCGCGCCTGCTGGTATTCCACGCGCTACAGCACCCGATGTATCAGGATATCGAAACCGTGGTGCGCATTAACCCGCTCAGCACCCCGTTTGGCCTGCTGGATCTGGAAGCCGCCGTGCGCGCGGGTGTGGACGTGATCCGCCTGCCAAAAACCGACACCCCGGACGACGTCTACGAGCTGGAAGGCCATCTTGAGCGCATTGAACGCGAGTGCGGCCGCGAGGTCGGCTCCACCCGCGTGATGGCGGCGATTGAGTCGGCCATTGGCGTCATCAATGCCGTGGCGATTGCCCGCAGCTCCCCGCGCCTCATCGGCATCGCGCTGGCCGCCTTTGACTACGTGATGGACATGCAGACCGAGCGCGGCGACGGCACCGAGCTGTTCTATGCCCGCTGCGCCGTGCTGCACGCCGCTCGCGCCGCGGGCATCGACGCCTTCGATGTGGTGTGGTCAGACGTTAACGACGAGGCCGGGTTCCTCCGCGAGGTCGATCTGATCCGCAAGATGGGCTTTAACGGCAAATCGCTGATTAACCCGCGCCAGATTGACCTGCTGCACAACGCCTACGCCCCGACGCAGGAAGAGGTGGATCACGCCAAAAGGGTGATTGAAGCGGCAGAAGAGGGCGAGCGTAACGGCCTGGGCGTGGTGTCGCTCAACGGCAAAATGGTGGATGCACCAATTATTAACCACGCGCAGGTGGTGCTGGAGCGCGCGGCGGCTTCCGGCGTGCGTCGGTAAGGATGAGATGATGAATCAGACAGAACTTCTCCACGTAAACTTCCCCCATCTGCGGGACCTGAAGCCCTTTGATACCGCCCACAGCGCGACGCCCTGGCTGGCGGACAGTGACGCGAAGCACAACCGCAAGCTCTGTGCCTCCCTTGAAGAAGCCGTAGCGCGCAGTGGCCTGCGGGACGGGATGACCATCTCCTTCCACCATGCGTTTCGCGAAGGCGACCGGGTGATTAACACCGTCGTGGCGCTGCTGGCGCGGATGGGCTTCAAAAACCTGACGCTGGCCTCCAGCTCGCTGATGACCTGCAACGATGCGCTAATAGAGCATATTGAAAGCGGCGTCATCACCCGGATTTACACCTCGGGCATGCGCGGCAGGCTGGCGGACGCCATCTCCCACGGGCTGATGGACGAGCCGGTACACATTCACTCCCACGGTGGGCGAGTGAAGCTGCTCCAGGACGGCGAGCTGAATATCGACGTGGCGTTTCTCGGCGTGCCGTGCAGCGATGCGTTTGGCAACGCTAACGGCACGCACGGTAAATCGTGCTGCGGCTCGCTCGGCTACGCGATGGTGGACGCGCACTTTGCCCGCAAGGTGGTGCTGCTGACCGAAGAGCTGGTGCCGTTCCCGAATATGCCCGCCAGCCTGGTACAGGACCAGGTGGATTACATCGTGCAGGTGGAGAGCGTGGGCGACCCGGCAAAAATCAGCGTCGGCGCGGCGCGCGTCACCAGCAACCCGCGCGAGCTGATGATCGCCCGCTATGCGGCGGACGTGATTGAACACTCCGGCTACTTCAAGCCGGGCTTCTCGATGCAGACCGGCTCCGGCGCGGCGGCCACCGCCTGCACCCGCTTTATGGAAGAGAAGATGGAGCGCAGCGGCGTAAAGGCGCGCTTTGCGCTCGGCGGTATCACCGGCAGCCTGGTAGATCTGCACGAGAAGGGGCTTATCGAAAAGCTGCTCGACACCCAGTGCTTTGACGGCCAGGCGGCGGCTTCGCTGGCGCGCAACCCGAACCACGTAGAGATCTCCACCAACGTCTACGCCAACCCCGGCAGCAAGGCGGCAAGCTGCGACCAGCTCGACGTGGTGATCCTCAGCGCCCTGGAAATTGACGTTGATTTCAACGTCAACGTCATCACCGGCTCCGACGGCGTGATGCGTGGCGCATCCGGCGGGCACTGCGACGTGGCGGCGGCAGCCAACCTGACCATCGTGGTCGCGCCGCTGCTGCGCAGCCGCATCCCCACCGTCGTGAAGCGGGTGACCACGCGCCTCACGCCGGGCGAAAGCATCGACGTGCTGGTTACCGATCACGGCATCGCGGTCAACCCGGCGCGCCCGGAGATCCGCGAGCGGCTGCTGGAGGCCGGGTTGAAGGTAGTGGACATCAGCGCGCTCTATGAGCGGGCGATTTCCCTGACCGGCGTACCGAAACCGATTGAATTTACCGACAAAATCGTCGGGGTGATCCGCTACCGCGACGGCAGCGTGATCGACACCGTACGACAGGTGAAGGAGTCAGTATGATTTTAGCGACACCCGTGCGGGCGGGTGTCAGCCTGGAAGAACTGCTGGCGGCGAAAGAGCGTCGCGCAGCCCGTCAGGCTGACATGCTTGAGCACTATAAACAGCCGGTGATCTCCCTCACGCTGGTCACGCCAGGGGAAATCAAGGACAGCCTGCGCTATCGCAACACCATGGGCGTGGCGCTCCAGATGTGCGACCAGCTGCTGTGGGAGAACCGCTGGCAGGTGCTGGACCGCCAGGTGCTGTGGCTGCCCACCGGACCGGAAGCTTTATGGTGCGTCGCCCATCCGGCGGCGGAAATCAAAGCGCACTGCGCGGAACTGGAGCAGACGCACCCGCTCGGCAGGCTGTGGGATCTGGACGTGATCTGCCCTCAGCACGGCCACGTCGGGCGTCAGTCGCTGAGAGAGAATCTCCGGCGCTGTCTGATCTGCGACGAGCCCGCGCATGCCTGCTCCCGTTCGCGGCGCCATCCCGTTGAGCAGGTTGTTTCCCGCGTGGAGAAGACGATCGATGACTGGTTTGCTCGCGACTAAACCGCGCCCGGTTGACGTGCCCGGGCTTGCCGAAGCGGCGCTGTGGCAGGAGCTGGAGCTGACGCCCAAGCCTGGGCTGGTGGACAAGCTTAACAACGGTTCCCATCGCGATATGGACCACGCGCTGTTTGTCCGTAGCATCGCGGCAATCACGCCGTGGTTTTCGCGCTTTGCTGAACTCGGTAACGTGCATGCGGATAAACCCGCTGACGCACAGCTGCGGCTTCTCCGCCCGATGGGGCTGGCCTGCGAGCAGGCGATGTACGCCGCGACGAACGGCGTGAACACGCATAAGGGTGGGATTTTTGCTCTCGGCCTGCTGTGCTTCGCTGCCGGGCGTGTGAAAAATATCTCCGCCAGCAGCCTCTGTTGTGAGGTGAGTAACATCTGTAGCGGGCTGGTGTCGCGGGAGCTGATCGCGCGCAGCGGGCAGGCGACGGCGGGCGAGCGGCAGTTTCAGCAGTACGGCTTAACCGGGGCGCGAGGCGAGGCGGAGAGCGGCTTTGCGACGGTGCGTAAGGCGCTGGGGCAGTGGAACGGACAGTCGCTTCACGACCTGCTGTTGCGCCTGATGGCGGTCAATCAGGACAGTAATCTCGTGTCACGTGGCGGCATTCAGGGGCTGCGCTACGTTCAGAGCTATGCGCGGGAACTGCTGGCTAACGGCTGGGATCGCGAGGCGTTGCTTAAGATGGATAAGGCACTGATTGAACGAAACCTGAGTCCGGGCGGCAGCGCGGATTTGCTGTCGGTGGGGTGGGTGCTCTCTGCAATAAAATAGCCGGGTGGCGCTAACGCTTACCCGACCTACTCTCCGTGCTTTTGTAGGCCCGGTAAGGCGAAGCCGCCACCGGGCAAAAGACATCAAGGATTAATGCGCAATGGGCTGTGTACCGTGCGCTGTGCGAACGTGCTTGTACTTGAACAGCGCGAGGAACGCGAAGAACAGCACCAGCGAATACGCCGCGAAGATCAGCCACACGGGCTGCCAGTCGGTGATACCGTTGGTGGTGTACATCTCAACCACTTTACCGCTCACCACGCCGCCCAGAATACAGCCGAAGCCGTTGGTCATCATCAGGAACATGCCCTGCGCGCTGGCGCGGATTTCAGGCTTCACCTCTTTTTCCACAAACACCGAACCTGAAATGTTGAAGAAGTCGAAGGCGCAGCCGTAAACAATCATCGACAGCACCAGCAGCACGGTGCCGAACGCGCTCGGGTCGCCGTAGGCGAACAGGCCGAAGCGCAGCATCCACGCGGCGATACTGATCAGCATGACGTTTTTGATGCCGTAGCGGCTCAGGAAGAACGGGATGGTCAGGATGAACAGCGTCTCGGAGATCTGCGAGATGGACATCATCACCGACGCGTGCTCAACGATAAAGCTCCCGGCAAACAGCGGATCGTTATCGAAGCTGTGCAGGAAGGTGTTGCCGAACATGTTGGTGATTTGCAGCTCCGCGCCCAGCAGCATGGAGAAGATAAAGAAGATCGCCATGCGCTTGTTTTTGAACAGCGCGAAGGCGTCCAGGCCAAGCATGGTGCTCCAGCTCTGGTTTTTCTGCTGGTTAGATATCGGAATGGTTGGCAGCGTCAGGGTGAACAGCGCCAGCAGTACGGAGAGCGCAGCACCAATATACAGCTGCATGTGGCTCAGCTCGAAGCCCGCGAAGCTCACGCCCCACATCGCCATGATAAAGCCGATGGTGCCCCAGATACGGATTGGCGGGAAGTCGGTGACGATATCCAGGCCGGCAGATTTCAGGCGGTAGTAGGAGATGGAGTTGATCAACCCAAGCGTTGGCATATACGCCAGCGAGTTAAGCAGGATCACCATAAACATCGCCCCCGGCGTGGTCACTTCGGCCGCCATAAACAGCGTCCCCGCACCCACCAGATGGCAAAGCATATACAGCCATTTCGCACTTAACCATTTATCCGCCACGATACCGAGCAGCGTTGGCATGAAAACAGCCGCAATACCCAGCGAGCTGTAGACGGCACCGATTGACGCACCATCAAACTTGAGCGTCACAAACATATAGGAGCCGAGTGTAGTCAGCCAGCTACCCCACAGGCAGAACTGCAGAAACGACAAGATTTTAAGCTGCAGCTTAAGGTTCATGTTACTTTCCTCACAAGTGAGCGGGAGATATGTTGTTATAGGAACATTCAGGGTTGTTATTTGATGCAATTCTATCAGTTGGCAACGATATGTTTTGTTACCTCCCGCAAAAAAATGCAATCCACATTAATTTGCAGTTTGGATTGTGATGCAAATAACATTTTCGTATGGGTGGAGGATAGGTGCGGCCTGATGCCCTCACCCTGACCCTCTCCCACAGGGCTGAGGGTTCCCCAGAAAAATGAAAAGCACGATGAAGTGTGATCTACTGGTTGCGCTAA